>JALYXE010000512.1 GCA_030947265.1 Acidobacteriota bacterium | reverse complement strand
GCTCTCATGGGTCACTTAAATATTCGCTTACTTACTGCCAAAATACTGTGCAGAATGGCTCAGTTCTGAACTGGCACGAAGGTAGGCTGCCGCTATTGTGACACCATGATTTAAGCGGAATAAAATCGCCTTTTGGAGCTAAAATTGACAATTAAATGAGTGCCACTGCAGCCAGGAAAAGCCGTGATTTCAATCCTGGGACCTTCCTCGCAACCATTGGCGCAGGCAGGAAAACAGTGGCGGTTTCGAAAAAGCACACCATATTCGCGCAAGGGGATGTGGCCGATGCTGTCTTCTATATCCAAGAAGGCAAAGTGAGGCTGACCGTCGTCTCCAAGACCGGCAAGGAAGCGACGATCGGCATACTGAGTGAGGAAAATTTTTTTGGAGAAGGCGCGCTGGCCGGGCAAGCTCTGCGTATGGGATCTGCTGCAGCCATGACCGACTGCGAGCTGATGCGGATCGAAAAGAAGGCGATGATGAATGCGCTTCACCGCGAGCACGCTTTTTCAGATATGTTCGTGGCCTATTTGCTGGCGCGGAATATTCGCTATGAGGAAGATTTGGTTGATCAGCTGTTCAACTCCAGCGAAAAGCGACTGGCCCGTGTCCTGCTGCTGCTGGCTCATTTTGGCAAGGAAGGCGTGCCCGAGCCCGTGGTCCCGAAGATCAGCCAGGAGACCCTGGCGGAGATGATAGGTACCACCCGTTCGCGAGTGAGCTTTTTCATGAACCGGTTCAGGAAATTGGGCTTCATCCACTACGCCGGGGGTGAAGAAGGCGGGTTACAGGTCACAGTTCACTGCTTAGTGTAGTTCTGCACGATTGAGCGCCTCCGCAAACGCGGTCGACAGGTAACGCGCATCGATCCCATGCGCCGGCTTCCATTCAATCGGCGAAAAATGACGGGAACACGCCGGCTCGGTGGGTTTGCTTTGCCGGTGGCCGCACGACAGACAGATTGCTCCCACCTGCGTGATGCCAGTCTCTCTAGATATTTCATTCTCGCGCACAGCGACAGAGCCTGAAATGACCGGCCCTCTGCATTTGTCACAAGCATAGGCGAACAGGTGAAGATACTGTCTTCTCATTTGCGTCCTTCCAAACTTCAAGAGAGCTGCTTTAAATCCTAGCGTGTAATGATGTGGACATCTTCTCAATATTGCTCAGCTGGCCACTTACGAAGCCCCACCCAGGCTCGTGGCTTGCGACTCATTTGAAACCAGTCGACTGATGAATTCAATTTTTGGGTGCTGCTTGTAAGGTACGGAAGAGATAAACGAGCTTTGGACAATTTTTGTTGTGATCCGTGGTCAGAGTGGGAAGAATTATAGGTTTCCGGAATCTGCTGGATACATCACCTCCTGGATGCATCAACGTCATGGATGCATCAACGTCATGGATGCATCAAGGCGCGGGAAGCTCAAATTCCCGACCACACTTGAAGCAGACCTTGTACGTCCGTCCCTTAATGGTGAACACACGGCTCATCTGCTTATGACGGCACCCAAAAGCAAATCGGAAAATCCAAAGCAAAGATTTCATGCGTCCTGTGCTCGTCGGCGGTCAAGACTCGCGTGGGCATCCAGCCGTGCTAGCAGAGAATCAATGTTACTTCGAGCCAGGGCACTCGAGCAGTCAGCAGCTCTGTAGTAGACGTTAATGGTATCGCCATCCGGGTCCATTGCTTGCAGGAAGTTCACTCGGAGTAGCCTTCCGTTTCCTCGTCGTCTTCTTCCTGCTCGTCCTCTTCTTGCTCTTCTTCCTCTTCTTCGTCTTGCTCGTGTCCTTTGATATCACGTCTCATATCAGGTCTCCCCTTGAATAGAATCTGCGCGGCTGCCTATTGGGCAAGACAGATTTTTACCAAAATGGGACTAATGCCCCAGTACCGGTTTGAGAATAACCTCTGCCTTCACCCCGCCTCGACCAAGTCAGGGGCCGTCTCCGGGGCCGCGGGATGGTGAACCGATTTGATTCGTTTCGCGCGGCGCTCCCGCAGCTGGCGAATCGGTTGCTCAACGGCGTAGAAAGAAATGGTGGCAGCTAACAATGTGAGGACAAGGTTTTGCGGAAAAGCTGTGGCCCACGACTGCACGTACGGGTTGGTAAATGGCATGTTCCACAGATATAAGCTGTAGCTTAAGTTTCCGACCCAGACCATGACCGCGGTATTCAAAACCCGTGGGGGTACGGTAATCGCATTCTGGATGCAAAGAATAATGCCGAGATTGAAGACGGATAACGCTGAGATCTGAACCAGCCCGGCCATATGCCAAAAATTGAAGACGTAGTGGTAATGCTGAAGCACGGGAATCGACATCGTAAACGCCCAAACCAGCGGGAATCCCCGCCAGACGAAGAAAGAGCGATGTTGCCGAAATTGCGTTTGGTACAAAGCGAGAAGGCATCCGGCGGCGAGGGAATCAATATTGCAGGGAAAAATCGAATCTACTACTGCGGGGGATCCCAAAGGCGGACCGATTTTTGTTAGTACGAGTCGAAGTAAAGGCGCGAAAGCAATAGCGCCGAAAGCGAGGCGGGGAGCCAGAAAGACACCGAACAGCATCGCAGCGGGCCACGCGAAATAGAATTGCTCTTCCACCGACAGCGACCATAGATGCCGCAAAACCCACGGCGTATCCACCGCGTAAGAGGTGAGATATGTATACGCCGTCACCAAATACTTCCATGGAAGGGACGAGTAAAAGATGATGGTCACCACAATCATGTAAAAATAGGCTGCGGGAAGGATGCGATAGGCACGGCGGATGTAAAACTGCTTGAGATTGATGGTGCCGGTCTTCTCCCGCTCACCTATCAGCAGGGTGGTGATCAGGTAACCCGAGATGACGAAGAATATCCGCACTCCGTAATGAGCATAGGCGTCGGTCCACCAACTGTGATCGACAGGGAAACCCACCGTCAACGCCAGATGACCGAACAACACGAATGCGATCGATAGGGCGCGGAGTCCGTCGAGAGAGGGGATGCGGGTCGATGGCATTAAGAAACTCTAAGTGACGCTTGTAGCTGCATCTACGGAAAAGCCACACGCCTCTTAAAAAAAATTCAAAACAGGAAGCCCCATTACCGGTTACATCCATAAAGCAATTGCCGAAAGCGGCTCTCCCACAGCCTCTGCTTAGAAAAGCTGCTTGTGAGACGCTTTACTGGCTTAAGTGGTTGGTTCCCTGGTTGCTCGACGCCCGTTCATCGTCTGGCAGGTTGAATGCCAGATCAAGTTAACGTAACTACTTGCAGTGAAAGAAACTTTGCCCTTGGCTAAGTCGGATTCTCGGTCACCATGCAAAGATTTGCATCCTTAGGAATGTAAATATGGACGATTCCGTGAACCGGCGGATGTTCCTTCACGGTCCGCCGAGCGTGCCCCGTGAGCCACCTGCTTTGCCGCACTGCGGTAAACTAACTCTTGTGGCACCAGCCTGTTGCACATTACTCAAGTTGCGCGATCAACGGAAGATCACCGAAGTGCGTACTCAAGTCATCAAAAGGACATAGCGTCAGTTCTTCTCGAAAAAACCGAGCCGAGCAGCGACGAATTTCGCTTACTCGCTACGGGCATCCGTTTAGTCGTTCCAGCCCCTTCGCGAAGCTCTCACGTCGGCGTACACGGGCAGAACGGTTCTTCACGGCGACATTGTCTGTCTCGATAAATGTGGGCAACTGCAGTTCCCTAACCTGCTCTTTCATCGTGGTGAGCCAATGCTTCTGGGCTTTCGATTGGTTGATGGCTGACGGCAGGCATTTACGCGCTGAGAGATTGACAGACCGCAACCGCGAACTGCGGCGTCCCGAGGGAAGTTTGCCGCCGCTCAGAGAAAATGTTGGGCGCAGGAGAGAGCAAAGCAGAAGAGCTAGCTCATGACCGTTTGTCTTTGTTGAATAGAACCTCAAAGTCCTCAATTGAGGTCAGAACCAGAACCACTACAGAGCCAATTAGCCCCAATGCAAAAATTGTTTCCAGAATACGAACGGCTATGGTAACCAACACGCGGCAGTCCTCAAC
>JALYXE010000495.1 GCA_030947265.1 Acidobacteriota bacterium | reverse complement strand
CGACGAATAATTAACGGTCCACCGGAGATGATGGCTGCTTAAACGCTCGTCTTAAACATTTATCAAGTTTGAGTATAACATCCGGCCGCTATCGATCCTGTCTGAAAACTCGAATTGTTGGCCAAGGCTCGGCGGGGGTAAACCACACTTCCCGACCTGAGAGATATTCAGTCTTGAGTGACTTCTTCTAGCTTTATGGCATTCAAGTCATGAGACCATGATCAAGTTGGAAAGTCTCTCAGGTTGGGAAGTGTGGTTTACCCCCGCCGACTTTGGTTAACTACAAGCTTAGAGTTTTCACACAGCCGCTATAGCTCGCGGTTCTGCACACGAAACCGGAGGCGGGAAACGGTTCATCGAGTTCTCGCTAAAACTGCTTTGAGTGTGGCGGACTGTTTGATTAGCGTAAGCCCTTCTTGGGCGACTTTTTCAAAGGGCCACTCATCTTTGCTACACGATCCATGACAGCAGATCGAACCATGTCCCTAAGCGAATGACCCTCGATCAAGGGAACGTGCGTTGTGGTTATCCGGCTATCGTAGAAGTGGATGGTGTACTCATCAGCGGCCTTGGTAAACTTGCCGACGTGCAGCGCAAAAGGGATTAGCTTTTCACTCCACATTTCATTAAGCACGTCTTGAACTTGTGCTTCTAGCGTGAGGTCGCGTGTCATGTCTGGGTCTCCTTCACTGGGAAAGCGAAAGGTTGAGGATGCAAGGAACGGCAGGCTTATATCACATTTGAAAGATCAATTGTATATAGTCAGCGCGACATGCCCCTCCAAGCTCAGTCTACTGGGGGCAAATTAGGACACTATCCTTTCGGCAGGCTGCTAACAGATTCATTCAGTCTGGTGTAACCTACCTTTAGTTTACCTTTAGACATTGAAGATAAAATCTAATTTTTTGCAACCTGATGCAATCAGCAAAAGATACCAAAAACGAAATTACTAGCGGAACAAAGCTCCTTGAAGGCGCAGTCCTTGCCCAGCAAATCAAGCAGGAAGTTGCTGAGCAAGTGAAGCAGTTATGGGCCGAGCATGAAGTGAAACCATGTCTCGCCGCAGTCCGCGTTGGCAACGACGCAGCATCGGCAGTTTATGTGGCGAATAAGATACGGGCTTGTGAGGAAGTGGGAATGCGTTCCGAACATCATGAACTTCCAGTATCGACGAATGCTATCGAGTTATTGGATCTAATTTCGTCGCTTAACCAGCGCGGAGATGTCGACGGAATACTTGTCCAACTCCCGTTACCAGGTGAGATTGAAGAAAGCACAATCATAGAAGCCATCGATGCGGAAAAGGACGTCGATGGATTTCATCCTGTCAATGTCGGAAAGTTGTCGATGGGCCGCCCGACTTTCATTCCCTGCACACCGGCCGGAATACTCGAACTTTTGGATCAATGTGATATTCCAATCGCGGGCGAGAACGCGTGTGTTGTCGGCCGCAGCCAGATCGTTGGCCGGCCAATGGCACAATTGTTGTTGCAAAGAGATGCTACTGTCACAATCTGCCATTCGCGCACGCAAGACCTGGCCTCGATTACCAGGCAAGCCGACCTTCTGATAGTAGCGATTGGTCGCCCCGGATTCATTGGGCGAGAGCACATAAAGCGCGGAGCTACGGTAATCGACGTGGGCATGAACAAAGTTACCGACGAGGCGACTGCGCGTAGATTGTTTGGCGCTGAGGCTGATAAAAGATTGGAGATAATTTCGAAACGCGGCTACACGCTTGTCGGCGATGTTAATCCCGCTGAAGCAGACGAAGAGGCCGGCAGGCGCACGCCTGTTCCCGGCGGCGTCGGCCTGCTGACAGTAGCAATGCTAATGCAAAACACCGTTAAGGCGGCGAGGTTGCGAAGGGGACTGGAAGAAAGCAAACAGTAAACAGCAGACAGCAAACAGCCGGAATTGGGGCGAGTGTATTCACCAGCGTAACTGCAATAAAGGGCTATCGAAACTAGCGGATTATCGAACCGAGATAAGGTGATGAGTGAAAGCGAACATTCGACGGCAAATGGCAGGATCCGGAACCTGAAGTCGGTACAACCGTATTCGAGGTGCCTCCCCGTTTCCGGCTGTTCGCTGTCTGCTGTCTGCTGTTTGCTGTCTGCTGTTTGCTTATGTTGCGTGTCGGCTTAACAGGATCGATTGGAGTGGGGAAGTCGTTCGTCGCGGGCGTGCTTGCCGAGCTTGGGTGCCACGTGCTTGATGCAGACGAAACGGCGCGCGAGGTAGTCGCACCAGGGTCAGCAGCTTTGCGAGAGGTTGTTGCGGCGTTTGGAACAGATATGCTTCAGAGCGACAACACCCTTGATCGCTCAAAATTGGGCGCGCTTGTCTTTGCAGATGCGCAAAAAAGAGAAACGTTGAACTCGATCCTACATCCCTACATCATTGCACAACAAGACCATCTTTTGCGGGATTGGGACAAGCAATATCCATGCTCGATCGGCGTGGTAGATGCGGCGCTGATGATTGAGTCGGGGGGTTACAGACGTTTTGATAAAGTAATAGTTGTGTACTGCCGTCCTGACGTTCAGTTAGACCGAATAATGACGCGAAACAATTTAACGTACGAGGAAGCGGAAAAAAGAGTCTTTGCTCAAATGTCGCAGGAAGAAAAAAAAAAGCGCGCTGACTATCTGATAGACACGTCCGATGGATTTGAAGCCGCGCGTAAACGTACCCGTGAAGTTTATGGCGAGTTGCGTGCGGAGTTGAAACGGAAAGGACTCCAGGGTTGATCTTGGACCCCGATTAGCTGAATGGCGTTATCCAAAAAGATTTTCCTCCGATACAAAACCGTTCGGGTCTGGCTGGCGAGCATTTTTTCGCTTGGGCTAATGTTTAGCCACGCCGGATGTTTTCTGGATGAGAAGGTCGAGCCTTACTACGGCCGTGTTGTAGTCCCGCGGTCGCAGGAATTCCACTGGAGCGACGGCGGACTGCCCCAAACCTTCGACCCCGCTTTCGCTGCCGCATCGCCCGATACTGATCTGGTCAGGGCAATCTTCGAGGGCCTTACGGACTACGACCCGCGAACGCTTACTCCTGTGCCAGCGGTCGCCACTCGCTGGGAGGAATCAAATGGCGGGCGAGAATGGACCTTTTATCTGCGCGATGACGCGCGCTGGTCTAACGGCGAGGTGGTCACAGCAGCGGACTTTGTGCGTTCGTGGAAACGCACAATGGCCCTGGGAGATCTAGCGCCTCATACTGAACTGCTCGCCAACATCGAGGGGGGCAGCGGCGTCAGCGCCACGGGCACGCCGGCCCCATCGCCGCAACCTGTCAAGAAAACCACGCCCGAAACGCAGAGCGCTGAGTACGCGGCTACCTCACCCTCCGTTGATGCGAACGATCGATTCGGAGCCGAAGCGATTTCCGCTCGCGTGCTACGTGTTCGCCTGCGGCGGCCCGATATGAACTTTCCCGCGCTCGTTGCCCATCCTGTGTTCCGGCCAGTCAAACTCCAAAATGAAAACGCG
>JALYXE010000469.1 GCA_030947265.1 Acidobacteriota bacterium | reverse complement strand
TGCCGGCAGCGCTTGGTATGGCGGCAATACTGATCGCCGAAACTGCGTTCATCCTTTATTCGGTCCAAACTTCTGAGAATAGATTTCCCGGCTCTGTTTCTGATGTTGGGCTGACGCGCTCGATCGGTGTGGGTCTTTTTACGGGATACCTGCTGCCGTTCGAGATCACTTCTATTTTGTTATTGATGGCTATCGTGGGGGCTATGTCGCTCGCCCGCCGCACCGCAGTGTTGTCATCTACGGCACGTGTCATTCCTGGCGCGCAGGTGTTGGCCATGGACATCGTCAATCCGCGCGCGGTGGGAGACTCGAGAGCAGTCGAAACAGAGACGACCGCGGAGGCGGCTCATCTGCTGGGTGTGGATTTCCACTCAGATCCAAAGAGGTGGGAAGAGGAATAGCATGGAGCCACAACTTTCCTGGTATCTCGCTCTCTCCGCCATCCTTTTTACGATTGGCGCGGTTGGCGTGATCATCAAGCGCAACGTGATCGCGATGTTCATGTGCATTGAGTTAATGCTCAACGCAGTGAATCTCACCTTCGTCGCTTTCTCGAGTTACTTTCAGGATGTCAACGGCCAGCTTTTTGTTTTCATCGTAATGACTGTCGCTGCCGCCGAAGCTGCGGTAGGGCTGGGTATCATCATTACCATCTTCCGTAATCGTGAATCTCTAGACGTGGACGATGCGAGCATTCTGAAACTGTAAAGCGGTTTTCTTGGCCGCTATGCCGGCTGAGCGGCTTTTTGATGCGGAAATCTCTGCGGCTATGCCGCCTGATGTGCGGAAAGGCTATGACTTTCCGGTGACTCCCCCGAAGTTGAGGAGGCTACGCCTCCGACCGCGAGGCTTAGCCTCGCGGAAATTGGGGGCAACCTGCGGAAGGCCATAGGCCTTCCGCACATCAGGTGGCTAAGCCACTGAAAACCAGGTGTTTGGATTTAATGGATACCAATCTCCTTAGCCTAGTCATCTTTGCTCCGCTCGCCGGCGCAGCCATCAATTGGTTTGTCGGCCGCCGTCTGCGTAACGAGAAGTTTGTTGGAATTGTCGCCTGCAGCGCTGTCGGTATCTCGACGCTTGTCGCTTTCTACTTAGCTTTCAAATCCGGTGGCGCACTAACTTCGACCGAACCCCTATTAAATCATCTTTGGACGTGGATTCAGGTTGGAAAGTTTCGCGCAGACTTTGGTCTGGCAATGGACAGACTGAGCGGCACCTATGCTCTATTCGTTACCTTCGTCGGTTTCCTCATTCATGTCTTCGCGGTGGGTTACATGCACGAAGATAGCGGGTTTTATCGCTTCTTTGCGTTCTTGAACCTTTTCATGTTTTCGATGCTGACGCTCGTGTTGGCTGACAACTTCCTGTTGATGTTTGTTGGTTGGGAGGGTGTCGGCCTCTGCTCCTATTTGCTGATCGGGTTTTACATAGATCGGAAAGAAGCGGGAGACGCGGCTAAGAAAGCGTTTATTACAAACCGGGTCGGTGACTGGGGCTTTGTGCTTGGCATCATGCTGATCTTTATTGTCACCTCGGCTGCCGGTAGCGCGTCTATCAGTTTTTTCGATCAGCCGGCCAGGGGTGTTACCAGCGCGTTCAATGTAATAGCTGCTCTGCCCGTCGAAGCTTTTGCGTGGAAGACTATTTTTGCGGGTGGGATTACTTCGGTCGCCGTACTGCTCTTCATTGGTGCCGCAGGAAAGAGTGCGCAGATTCCACTGTATGTTTGGCTGCCTGATGCCATGGCAGGTCCCACACCCGTTTCTGCTCTGATCCATGCGGCGACGATGGTGACAGCGGGCGTGTATATGATCGTGCGCTGCTCTGCGATTTATCTTCATGCCCCGACAGCGATGTTTATCGTGGCTATCATCGGCGCGGCAACCGCGTTATTCGCTGCGACCATAGGACTCGCTCAGAACGACATCAAAAAAGTCCTGGCATATTCGACAATTTCGCAACTTGGCTACATGTTTCTCGCCTGCGGACTCGGTGCATTTGCGGCGGCAATCTTTCACGTCATCACGCACGCTTTCTTCAAAGCGCTTCTCTTCCTCGGCTCCGGATCCGTGATTCATGGCATGCATCACGAGCAGGACATGCGCCGAATGGGCGGGCTTCGTAAGTACATGCCTATCACCTTCGCCACGATGCTCACCGGGTGGTTGGCGATCTCGGGCATACCTATCTTCGCCGGGTTCTTTTCCAAGGACGAGATTTTGTGGAGAACGTGGAGTGCAGGGAGCTTTAGTTTGCCAAACCCCGCATGGAGCAAAGTACTTTGGTTTGTGGGCGCGGCGACGGCTTTGCTAACAGCCATTTACATGACCCGAATGATGGTGATGACATTCTGGGGCTCTGAACGATTTCGCGAACGTCATGTTGATCACACCGACGGGATGAACGCCGAGGCCGCTGCAATGCACGAGGACGCGCATCACTCAGATCATGGAGTACACGAACCCCTCGAATCACCCTGGTTAATGACGGCGCCGCTGGTAGTTTTGGCAATCCTTTCGACCGTCGGCGGTTTTATTGGAGTGCCGTATGCACTCAGCTCGCTGGTTGGTGGTCATCCTGCTAATTACATGGAGCAAACGCTCGAGCCGGTAATAGCAAAGACGCCTACGGGCGCCCGTGTAAGCACATCGGAAGCCGAGCCCATTTGGCTTTCACCTCCGCCGCAGCCCGTTGACGGGCCGCCCGCGTTCGCCCCCCTCGATGAGTCTAATGGAACAATCGAACCCTTGCCTTCCGCGGAAGAAATTCGCGAGGAGCGTTTGCTGGCATTACTTTCGGTACTAATTGCGGTGTTGGGCATTTTCTCTGGCTGGGTGATCTTTCAAAAGCGTCCGCTGCTTCAGATGCCTCGCATACTTGAAAACAAATATTACGTGGACGAAATCTACGACGCGACAATTATTAATCCAATTAAAGTGGGTTCGCGCGAAGGACTTTGGAAACTATTTGATGTGGGTGTTATCGACGGTTTCCTGCACGCGCTTGGCGAAGTTGTAACTGACAGCGGCGCACTGGTTCGTCATCTTCAGGCGGGGTTTGTTCGTGGTTACGCGGCGATTATCCTGCTGGGAGCTTTAGCGGTGATTGGCTTGTTCGCATATTACGGCATTCATGCTTTACGACTTATTCCCTAGCGTATGCAGCAACATTTACTAACCGCGATCATTCTCTTGCCCGTCATCGGGGCGCTGGCGACGGTAGCCTACAGCCTTCTTAAGAGCAAGCGAGAATCGAATTATAAGTGGATCGCACTGGCCTTCAGCGTCTTAGACTTTGGTCTATCGTTGTTACTAATTCGCGGGTTAGGATCGGGAATGAAGGACTTTCGATTTGTGGAGGATGTTCTTTGGATCGGTACGATCGGTGCTCACTATCACCTGGGAGTTGACGGTATCAGTCTCTGGCTGGTGCTGCTGACGACGCTATTGATGCCGATCGCAATACTCTCGAGCTGGACGGCGATTCAAAGACGTCAGCTCTCCTACTACGTCTTTCTGCTATTGCTGGCAGGCGCGATGGTTGGCGTCTTCGTTTCGTTGGACCTGCTTCTCTTCTATTTATTCTTTGAAGCGTCACTCATCCCGATGTTCTTTTTGATCGGAATCTGGGGCGGCGAGCGAAGGATCTACGCCGCAGTGAAATTCTTTATCTATACCGCGGTCGGCAGTTTGCTCATGCTGGTTGGCATTATCGCCCTCTACTACATCTTCGGCACGTTTGACTACACATTGATTCTCGAGGCGATGCGAAACGGGCCGACTAAGCTGCCGTCGCGAGCTGAATTCTGGCTGTTCCTGGCCTTTGCATTTGCGTTTTGCATCAAGGTTCCCCTGTTCCCGCTGCACACGTGGTTGCCTGACGCGCATACCGAAGCGCCGACCGCGGGTTCAGTGATTCTTGCGGGGGTACTGCTGAAAATGGGCACTTACGGTTTGCTGCGTTTCAACCTCGGACTATTTCCAGATATGTCCCGCAAGTTTGCGCCGTTAATAATCACGCTGGCAATTATTGGAATTATCTATGGAGCCCTCGTGGCCATGGTCCAGCCCGACGTCAAGAGGCTGGTCGCTTATTCGTCAGTTAGTCACATGGGATTCGTCGTCCTGGGACTTTTCTCTTTCACCGAGATGGGGATGCAAGGCGCGCTATATCAAATGCTCAATCACGGCGTGTCCACTGGCGCGCTGTTTCTCTTCGTCGGCTTCATCTACGAGCGCAGGCATACCAGGATGATCAGCGAGTTCGGGGGGCTTGCGACGCCGATGCCCTGGTTTTCAACCCTCTTTGTGATTGCATCGCTTTCTTCAATCGGCCTGCCGTTTTTGAACGGCTTTGTCGGTGAGTTCCTGATAATGATTGGCAGCTGGACATCAAACTCCATCCAGCATCCATGGATCGCCACGATGCTGGCCTCCACCGGTGTGATCTGGGCTGCCGTTTACATGCTCTGGATGCTGCAGCGCGTGGTGTTTGGAAAGGTGACGAACCCGGAGAACGCAAAACTTTTGGATCTCAACTCTCGCGAGATTGGGCTGCTATTACCATTGCTCGTGTTGATGCTTTTCATGGGAGTCTATCCACGAGTCTTTCTCGATCGATCCAAAGCCAGTGTCGAGGAAGTTCGGAGTCGTGTCGCATCGCCGCCGGCGGGAGGCTCCTTTGCCTTGATTGGGCAAGACTCGCACGAGATCGAACAATTGCAAAACCGATGATTGCAATTATTTAGACGGCACTTG
>JALYXE010000434.1 GCA_030947265.1 Acidobacteriota bacterium | reverse complement strand
GAAGTGGACCATCAAGTACCTCCGCGTAGGCACTGACGCACTGCCCCTCTTTGCTCCGACTCACGGCCCAGGCGAGGAATGTGTAAAGAACCTGTCGCAACCGCCCCTGGTCAGAGACAATAGTGGTTATGCCTGGGGCTAGATCATATTCGAGTCTTACTTCGTGTTTTTGCGCAAAGCGATCCACGGCTGCACAGGTTTCGCGCAATGTGTCACGTAAAGAAAACTCCTGAAGAAAAAGCTCTGCCGGTCCGACCTCAAGACGAGACAGATCCACAAGCTGATTGAGACTCGTAAGCAGTTGCATTCCGGAGTTTTGAATTTTCTGACAGAAGCGAGTCTGTGTTTCAGTCAGTTTCTCCTGATCAAGCAAAATCTCCGTGAAGCCAAGTATTGACGTCAACGGAGTGCGCAGCTCATGCGACATTCGCGCCAAAAAAAGCGAGCGGTAATGCGATACATGCCTTAACTCTCGATTCGCCTCCTCGAGCTCGACCGTCCGCTGCTTCAACTGCTCGATCAAATGAGCAACGCGTTCATCATCAACTTGCTCACGCCCAGGCTTTTTATTGTTCATCGGACCGTCACGTACTGCTCCTCACCATAAGAATGATGGATCGTCAGGCGCCGAAAACGGAGGCGCTCGGTGCCATGTCTGACTAAATTGTCTCGGGAACTTCAATATAAGACTGCGTCGGACGGGTGTCAAAGCCAAGCTTCTTTTTTAACTAAATCGTGCGTTATCATGCTCTTGCTTGAAGTGGTTAACTTTCGCAAAGGCCCAGAGCTGCAAATGGAATGAATGGAAAACTTAACGATCAACCACTCGTCGAGCTAATCCGTGAGATATCTTCCAAGGCTTTTTCCGGCTCGTTGCGGCTTGAGCACGAGCGCGCCAAAACTGCCGTTTATTTTGAAAATGGGCAAGTCGTATTTGCGGCTTCGAATCTTAGCACGCTGCGCCTGCGTGAATATTTAAAGAAGCGAGGCCTTGTTTCCGAAAAGGAACTCGCCAACTTTGAAGAAAGCCGTTCCGACTTGAGCCTGGCGGAGGCGCTCAGCTCGAACGGTGTGCTGAGGCGCGAAGACGTTGATTCTATGCTTTCCACTGTGGTGTGCGATACATTGCGCGTAGCGTTGCTATGGGCGGACGGAACCTGGGACTTTAATGAACGAGCTCGTCTGGACGAGGGCATACGCGTAAAGGTGGATACGGATAGTCTGCTTCGGGAAGCGGCTCAAAGAATGCCATGGAATTTGGTCGCCTCACGTTTTCGAAATCCCAATGAGATGATTTCGCGAGCTCAGGAAGTCTCCACAATCGACAATTGTCTGCCCGCCGAGAGCTTCATATTGTCTCGCCTTGACTCGCCAACAAAGTTAGAAGAGCTGATTACGGTTAGCGGGCTTCCTGAACAGAATGCACAAAGAATAATTTACGGCCTTGCGCTCAGTGGTCTGGTCAAACGTGAGTACTGGCAAAATGCTTTTCGAACCGAAGCTGTCAGGGCCAGCAAGGAGCACACCGTTGTCAAGGCTCCGCCCGCGATTCCTGCCAGCCAACCGGAGCCTGAGGTTGACCGTTGGGGTTCTACAAATGAGGAAGCTGACCTGGAAGCTTTTATTGACCGCTTGAGCGAGGCAGTTAATTATTACGAAGTCTTAGATCTGTCGCGAACGGCTGAAGCCCGTGAAATCAAGGAGGCTTATTACGCACTGGCTCGTCGCTACCATCCTGACAGGTTCCACTTGAAGTCGGGGACGGGACTCCACGCAAAAATCAGTTCCGCTTTTGCCCGAATTACGCAAGCCTATGAAACGCTGACGAATGCTAAAAGTCGCTCGGCCTATGACATGGCCCTCGAAAGGTCTAAAAAATTGGCGGATGCTGCTCCCAGGGCCGAAAAGGTTGAGACTGTCCCAGCCCCTCGTGACGACGAACCTGAAATGGACTCTGCGGAATCAGAGTCTGGGCAGGCGGAACAAAATTTTCAGGAAGGCTTCGGCGCATTGCAGCAAGGGAGGATCAAAGCCGCCGTCGCGTTCCTTGCCGCTGCCTCAAGGTTAGCGCCGCAAGAACCGCGGTATCGTGCTTACTATGGCAAGGCGCTTGCTGCAGAAGAGAGAACGCGAAGACTTGCCGAGATGGAATTACAGGCAGCAGTGAAACTTGAACCAGCCAACGCAACTTACCGAACAATGCTGGCTGAGTTATATTTCGATTTGAAGTTTTATCGGCGCTCTCAATCCGAGTTGGATCGAGCACTGGCCCTTGATCCGAATAACCCAGGCGCAGGTTCTTTGTTGCTTAAACTGGAAAAATCGAGCAAAGTCGGATAACGAACTGTCGCGGGTCTTTGATTTTCATAGAAGTCAAAGAGGACGAATGTCTGCAATTTACATTGATAGTCAAAAAGATCGAGCCGCCCGCGAGGCTTACTTGCAGTTGGCGGAGGCGGCGGATCGATTCGAGCAATATGCCCACCCCCATGCCGTGCGTATTGCCGCGATCGCCGACAAGATTGCGGAGGCCTTTCATATGGCTCCGCAGGACCGGAAATCAATTCGAACTGCGGCCCATATGCATGACCTCGGTGAGGCCGCGATGGAGCGGGAGTATATTCAACGAGCCGGCTCGCTTACGGAGGACGAACGGGTTGACCTGGCAAGGCATCCTGTGATTGGCGAGCAGGAAGCGGCACGAGCAAGCGCTGATCGTGCGGCGCAACTGCTGGTTCGCTGGCATCACGAATGGTGGAATGGCTGTGGCTATCCCGATGCGCTGCGACAAAATGAGATTCCACTCGCTGCCCGAATTCTTCGTGTGGCGGATTCTTACGCGTCATTTACCGATGCGCGACCTTTTCGGCGCGCGCTGACTGAAGAAGAAGCTCGACAACAGATTATCGAGCGCGCGGCGATAGAATTCGATCCCGCGGTGGTGACGGCCCTGCTTTCACTTCGGGATCTCAAAGAGCTGAAATCGTTCGCAAAACCTCCGAAGCCTGTAGCTCCCACCACGAAAGATGATGGATGGAATCTTTTTTCTTCATTTATGCGATGAGCGTAACGCAAAACTGTTAGTTTGCGCCGCAAGCTAGCGCGCCAAACTTTAATGGCGTAAACAGTAATTACGAAAACCGAACAATGGCTTACATCGCAGCAACAACTTTTCCCAATGGCTGGCTAAACTTCGAACTAAGTGTCTTGCGGCGCTTGAAGTTTTCTTCCATTGCACTTCCGTTCACGGGCGAGCCCGATGTATGTGTTCAACTAAAGCGGTGGAAAGTGCGCGTGGCGGCCAATGATCCGATGGCCTGGTCGTTCACAAAGGCGACCGCGCTGGTTGAAAATGACTCTGAAAGGCTCAGCCGGGATGAGATCCATTCGATAGTTGAGGATGCATACGTCCCGCGCGATCGCCTGGATAACCCTTCGCTCCTGAATTGGTTTAATGAAACGGACGCCTGGTGGTTTGACAATGTACGTTTTAACTGCGAACGACTCGGTACGCCCTACAAACGTGCCGTTGCTTTAACGCTGGGCATGATGGTTGGCGATTACGTTCTTTCCTTTCGTGAGGACAATCGGCATCTGCGAGAGCCCTTATCATTGTCGCGCGTCTTCCGGCAGTTTGCGGAGGCTATCCCTTTTCCTTACGACGGTACCGTGCGCAGTAAAGCTACTAATCAGGACGTGCGAGGCTTTGTTGCCGAACGCCGCCACACTGAACTTTTGTTTTTGCGGTTGCCTGCCCCGGTACAACCACAGCCTGAACAGCAAGCTCTTTTGGAATGGCGCGAAGAGTGGCTTCAGGGTGGCAACGACTTCTGGAGTATTCGGGAGAAATCGCGTGGCGGAAAACTCGGCTCGCGCGTGCAAAGTAAACAGCAATACCTTGGTTTCGTTGAGGATATGCTTCACACCGCCGCGCACATTCCCGCCTGGGCCCTCTCGCTGGTCGAAAACGGCTTTATTACTAATGACGAATTGGTGGAAACTGTCGGACGCGTTCGCAAAGTGAACGCTGTCTATTCAAAAGACTTCTCGGATTTGCTGGGCGTGCGGGCTTCGATTGTTACAGCGAGTGGTTAACCGCAACGAAGCGGTAACCAACGCCTCTCACGGTCAGGAGGTGTTGGGGCTTCGTCGGATCGTCCTCAATATACTTTCTCAACCTGACGACGAAGTTATCTATAGCGCGAGTGTCTGTGTCCTCGTTCAATCCCCAGACCTCTTCCAGAATTGCCTTGCGCGAAACTACCTGGCCCTCATGCTTGACCAGGTAGCGTAGCAATTGGGCTTCCATCAAAGTTAACCTGATCCCTTGCTGGGGAGTCCGGAGCTCCAGGTTTCCGAAATCGATTGTCCGCCCGTTAAAGCGAAACTCTGCGCGTTCGGGGTCACTTCGCCCTGTTTGTTGTGACTCTTCAGTAGCCTCATTCGTCTGGTCGCGATGAAACCATTCGCGCCGGCGAAGCAATGCATTCAGCCGAGCCAATAACACCGACAACTCGAAGGGCTTAGGTAGATAATCGTCAGCGCCGGATTCGAAGCCCTGTAGCACATCTTCCGGACGCCCCCGCGCCGTCAGCATCAAAACGGGAACAAAATGACCCGCCGCCCGAAGTTCAGAGGCGACTGTGAACCCGTTTTTTCCCGGAAGCATCACGTCGAGAACAAGCGCATCGTAGTGTTGCCGCTCATCGAACAGTCGCGACAAAGCAGATTCGCCGTCGTTCACGGTGTCGACGGTATAGCCTTCCGCTTCCAGATTGAAGCGCAAACCATCAGCAAGATGCTTCTCGTCTTCTACTATTAAAACAGCGCTCATCGCGTTGAAGCTCTCGGAAGTTGAATTGTAAACGTACTGCCTTGCCCGGGACCTTTACTCTCGGCAAAGACGCGGCCCCCATGTTTTTCAATTACGGAGCGCACGATGAAGAGTCCCAGTCCGGTGCCCTTAATACGAGCCATGAAGCGGCCCGGCACTCGATAAAAGCGCTTGAAGATGCGCTTCAACTGTGCGCTCGGAATACCGATACCGCGATCCTTGATCCGCACGGCTACTCGTTTGTCATCAAGGGTCGCGACTTCGACAGACACATGGACGTCTGCGACAGAATACTTGACGGCATTATCGAGCAGGTTTGACACAGCCGCACGCAGCTCGTCGGCGTCAGCCGTCACTCGAGGCCTTTCGCCGTTGAGCGATTCAGCGAAACTCACAGATCCCGGACTGAGGTTGTAACGAACACGCGTGAGATCCACGCATTCGCGCACTATCTCACCCACATCTATGATCGTGTGATTTTTCTCTCTGCGACGTTGAGCCGATTGTCCCGCCCGTAAGACTTGTTCGACGGTTTGCAAGAGCCTGTCGCTGTCGGCGAGCATGACATTATAAAACTCCTGCCGCTGCTCTTCGCTGGTATTGCGTTTCTTCAACGTCTCGAGATAGAGGCGGATCGAGGCAAGTGGCGTCTTCAACTCGTGCGTTACAGCGTTTATAAAAGCATCATGCTGTTCATTGCGGCGTATCTCGCGAATAAGGAATGTTGTATTGAGGACTACCCCAACAATAATCAACAGGAAGAAGACGATTCCAAACACCAACAAGGCGACCTCGCGCCAGTTGAGCAAAATCCAGCCCACATTTAGCGCAATGGCCAACGCTACCAGGCAGGCGCCCAGGGTAGTGAAGAACGCTATAGATTTACGGCGACCACTAACAGCCATGCGTCAATTGTAACAGAAGGCAGCAGCAGGGGCAGGAGGCAGGAGCGGGAGGCAGTGGGCAGTGGGCAGTGGGCAGTGGCAGTTTACAGAGCCAGACGGCAACGGCAGCAAGGCGCAGCGTTGGGACAAGTTGAAGCTGACAAAAAACGCAAAAGCAGCGGACATCACTGCCGACTGCCGACTGCCGACTGCCCACCGCCCACTGCGCCCTGCCCCTGCCTCCTGATACAATCGATGCATGGCTGTTAGTGGTCGCCGTAAATCGATAGCCTTCTTCATTACCCTGGGCGCTTGCCTGGTAGCGATCGCTATTGCG
>JALYXE010000406.1 GCA_030947265.1 Acidobacteriota bacterium | reverse complement strand
GGGGACTGCTGGTCAATTTGCGTCCCGGCGCCGCGATGGTAATGGAACAGACGCGAATGGTAGAGGGAGTTTGGCTGCCGCGTCTGGCGCAAATCAATCTTTCTGTGAAGGTTCTTCTGTTTGGGGGCGGTGATTTTAACAAGACAATTGAATGGAGCGACTACAAACATTTTTCGGGCGATGTGGGTGATTACAAAATCGATGCGCCCAAGGCTGATGCTCTACCTGATAAAAAGCCTTGAGTGTTTGCGGTTCTTGCCCTGGCTCCAGAGGAGCCACATGTTTATAGCTCTTCATAATCTCAAAGATCTGAAAAGCTCCGTAGGAGCGACATGTCGCCCTCCGGGGCTAGATTCCAATTGGACGATTACAACTATAAACATTGCCTCCCTACGCGACTGAAGTGCGAATCTTTCGAGTCCGATTTGGGACTTAGCGATTTCTCATGAACAAAGTAAACGTCATTGGGGGTGGTCTGGCGGGAGTTGAAGCCGCATGGCAGGCGGCATATGCCGGTGCCCAGGTGCGCGTTTTCGAAATGCGGCCAGTCATGCAAACCCCCGCTCACCGCACAGACAAACTTGCCGAAATCGTTTGCTCAAATTCGCTAAAGTCTGACGAAATCGGAACTGCCCCCTATTTACTCAAGGAAGAGTTGCGGCGTGCGGGCTCGCTGGTGATGGACGCCGCTGCAGCGACGCGTGTTCCTGCCGGGGCGGCGCTTGCAGTCGATCGGCATAAGTTTGCCGAGTTCATTACCGAGCAAATTGAGAGCAATCCAAACATCGAGCTGGTGCGCGAAGAAGTGAAGAACATTCCGGACAATGAAATCACCATTATCGCCACTGGGCCGCTTTCGTCGGATGCGTTGACCGCCGAGATTATGAAGCTTACCGGCAGCGACCAGCTCTACTTCTATGACGCCATCGCTCCGATCGTGGCGGCTGATTCAGTTGATAGAACGGTCGCGTTTCCCGCCGCGCGATATGGAAAGGGAGGGGACGACTATTTGAACTGTCCCTTTGACAAGAAACAGTACTCCCGCTTTTACGCAGCATTAATCGACGCTAAGAGTGTTCCACTTCATCGATTTGAGGAGACGCGCTGGTTCGAGTCTTGTTTGCCAATTGAGGAGTTAGCACGCCGCGGTGTGGACACGCTGAGATTCGGTCCGATGAAGCCGGTTGGGCTGGTCGACCCGCGCACCGGCCGAGTGCCTTACGCAGCAGTGCAATTGCGGCAGGAAAATTTAATGGCTGACGCATACAGCCTTGTCGGGTTTCAAAATCATCTACGTTACGGCGAACAGGCGAGAGTGCTGCGACTGATACCGGGGATGGAGAGTGCTGAGTTTTTGCAGTTTGGCCAGATCCATCGGAATACTTACATCTGCTCGCCGCGGGTGCTTTCGGCTACGATGCAAATGCGCGAGCGTCCCCAGGTCTTTTTCGCCGGACAGATTACCGGAGTCGAGGGATACGTTGAATCTGTGGCGATGGGATGGCTCGCTGGAGCAAACGCCGCTCGGCTGGGGAAGGGCAAACCTCTAATTCGGGCCCCGCGATTGAGTGCCATGGGCGCACTGGCTCGTTATGTTTCAAATGCGGAATCGAAAAACTTCCAGCCGGTGAATATCACGTTTGCGTTGCTCGAGCCGCTCGCGGAACAAGATGGAAGGCGCATACGTAGAAAGCGAGACCGGCACCAACTTCAGGTTCAACTCGCTTTGAAAGAATGGGACACTTGGCTTCGGGAAATCCATCGCGGACAAGCAGAATTTCAGGCGATTGCATGAGGGCGCTTGTGTCAAGCATTCGTTTTGTATCGATCGTGCTTCTATTGCTTGGTCTCAGCTTCGCGGCAGTTGGCGTGGCGCAGTCAGGACGGAATAAGGAAAAGGCGGCCAAGCCTTCGCCAACAAAGCCGAAATCATCTCCCGGCCCAATTGCAGAGCCTGGCAAGTCTCCTGCAGCCACCAGTTCTATTCCCCAGAATTCTCCGACGCACCCCGGCGCCGCTCCTTCTCCAACAAACAACTCAGGCGAAGAAGTCGACCCTTTAGATACTGTTCGTGTCAATTCCAACCTGGTGCCCATTCCCGCATCCGTTGTCGACTCAAAAGGATTTGCTATCACTGGCCTCAGGCTTGAAGACTTTGAGTTGTTGGTCGACGGCCAGGTGAAGGCGATCAGCGATATGACGCGCGCTGAAACGAGCGTGCGGCTGGCGATGCTCTTCGATAACAGCGGTAGTTTGGATAACGCGCGCGAGTTTGAGAAGCAAGCTGCAAGGCATTTCTTTCGCAAGGTGATGCGACCTTCAGATGAGGCGGCAGTTTATTCCGTCGAAACAGATAGCTATCTCGCTCAACCGTTGACCAGTGATGTTTCCAGGTTGGAACGGACGATTGAAAGCTTTGGCAAACCCGAAGGATCGACTTCGCTCTTCGACGCTATCATTGACGCCGCAACTTATCTGCGGCCGTATTACGGGAGGCGAGTAATTGTTATTGTTTCGGATGGCGTGGAAACCACCAGCCGTAATGATTTCGAGACGACGATCAAACAAGTACTCGCGGACGATTGTCAAATTTTCATAGTGCAAACGGGACTCTACGATGGCGCCAACCTGCGTGCGCTGGCTGCTGAGCGGAGAATGGAACAACTCGCGGGCCAAACGGGGGGCGCGGTCTACATTCCCAAAACAACTGCCGAGCTCGATCTGGCTTTCCAACAGATCGCGGCGGACCTTGCGCACCAATACGTGCTTAGCTATTACTCGGGAGACGAGCGTCGCGACGGCCGGTTCCATGTCATTGATCTGCGAATTAGATCGCGCAAAGATGTGCGTGTGCGAGCGCGCAAGGGATACTATTCGCCGAAGCCGTCGAATGTTGCAGCGAGCGGTTGGTTGCATGAAGGCTGCACATTAGATCCTTTGGACACGATTAACAGGATTTACAAGAACACAGCTCGGCAGACTATCTTGTAAATTCTGTAAATCCTGTCTGTCTTTAAGGAATGTATGGAGCAACTGCTGGCCCAGTTTCTCGAGCATCTGCGCTACGAGCGCAACCTCAGCGAACATACCCTACGCAACTACGCGAGCGATCTCGAGCAGTTTTTCTATTACCTTGCTCCGACACACCCAACGACAGGGAAGAGGATTGAACCAGAAATTACCACGATAGATCACATTACCATCCGTGAATGGCTGGCCTCGCTGCACTCCGCACAGAAACAGAAAACTTCTATCGCGCGGAAACTTGCTGCCTTGCGCACATTCTTTCAGTTTCTGGTTCGCGAAGGAATGCTTGAGATGAACCCGGCGAAGTTGGTCTCGACGCCGCGATTGGAAAAGAAACTGCCCGTCCATCTTTCGATTGAAGAAGCTGTTAAGTTTGTCGAGACTCCTGACCTCAACACTAATCTCGGCAAGCGCGATCGATCCATGCTTGAGCTGATGTATGCGACGGGCGTGCGCGTAGCGGAGTTAACCAAACTTAATCTGGGCCACATCGATTTCAAGAACAAGTTGATTCGCGTGACAGGAAAGCGCCGCAAAGAACGCATCGTGCCTTTTGGCGAGCCGGCGCTGGAAGCTTTGAAGAATTATCTTGAGGTTCGTGAAGGATTTTTAAACGTGGCGCCGGTTTCAGAACGGGAACCGGAAGCGCTTTTTCTCAACTATCAAGGTACCCGGATAACTACGCGCTCGGTGGGCCGGATGGTCGAGAAGTATATCCGCATCTGCGCGGGAAGGTACGACATTAGTCCGCACGCGCTCCGTCATTCGTTTGCGACTCACCTGCTCGACAGCGGCGCCGACCTGCGCGACATCCAGGAGCTGCTCGGCCACGCTCGCCTCTCGACCACACAAATTTATACACACGTTTCAATGGAAAAGCTGATCCAGGTTTACGATAAGGCCCATCCGAAGGCCTAAGGAAAGTCCAACGTCCAATGTCCAATGTCCAACGTCCGATAGGCAAACAAGTCTAATCGTTGGAAGAGGCCCTTCACCAAAATACAAACTAAAACTCAAAGAGATTCAGTCTCGGCGACTGACGTTGGACTCTTGGACATTGGACATTTGACATTGGACTTTCGGGCAGCGACTTACAGTGTCGAATGCTCATCGTCGCCGTTGGCACTTTCGATCACCTCCTGACAGGCGGCGTCGTAACGTGCGGTCGGCAACGCTTCAAGTCGTCGCTCATCGATCAACTTACCGCAGCGAGCGCAGGTGCCGTAAGAACCTTCTTCGATTCTCAAAAGCGCCTGGTCTATGTCAGCAATCATTTGAGATTCACGTTCACCCAGACGTAAGGCAAGCTCCTTATTCACATCCATCAACGATAGATCGACCGTGTCTTTAACGCCATCGTCCGAGAGTTCGAGTGCAGCAGCCTGGTCTTCGCGGACATGTAGGGTGTGCTC
>JALYXE010000390.1 GCA_030947265.1 Acidobacteriota bacterium | reverse complement strand
GGCTTTGCTTTCGCAGGACGCGGCGTCAGACGAGCAGTTTGCAGGCGTGGATTCGATTGTATCTCAGGGCGTTCGTTCCACCATCTGCGCTCCACTCGTCGGCGAGTCGAGAGTACATGGGGCTATTTACGCGGATCGACTGGATCCTTTTGCGGCTTTCAAGCCCGATGACCTCGAATTGATTAGCGCGGTTGCCGCCCAGACGGCAATCGCCGTTGAGAATGCTCGGGCACACGAGCGTCTCGCGCGGGAAGAAGTAGCCCGCGCAAATTACAGTAGGTTCCTGCCCGAATACGTAGTCAAACAGATGCTCGAGAATCCTGAGTCGTTTAAACTGGGCGGAGTTAATCAGACGATCACTGTGCTCTTTGCCGACATTCGCGGCTTCACCAGCATTTCCGAGCATGCACAACCGGAGAGGATTGTCGGGCTGCTCAACAGGTATTTCTCGGCTATGACCGACATTATTTTTGCTCACGGCGGAACTCTCGATAAGTATCTCGGTGATGGTTTGATGTCACTGTTTGGCGCGCCAACTACCACTCCGGAAGATGCTTCTAACGCGCTCAACGCTGCAGTCGCGATGCAGCGTCGAATTCTTGGTATTAACATCGAATTGCGGCAAGAAGGGCTGTCGGAAATTGGTGTTGGGATTGGTTTGCATACGGGTGAAGCCACTGTCGGCTACATCGGTTCCGAGCGGCGGTCTGAGTACACCGCAATTGGCGATACGGTAAACACTGCGGCGCGGCTGGAGTCAAACGCGAGAGGCGGTGAAATTCTGGTGAGCGACGCTACCGCAAAAGCTGCCCGCAGCCGCTATAAGCTCCAGCCACGCGATCCCATCACCGTCAAGAATCGCGAGCAGCCAGTTATCTTGTGGGAAGTTGATTGGCAACGGGCCAGCGGTGCATTTTGACTTGAGGGTAATTAAAAAGGAAAAGCTCCCAGGTGTAAGAATCGAAAACGAAGTTAGTTTTTTTTGGTGAATGTATTCGGTGACAAGTAATACGTCGCCGCGTTTGTTCACCTTTTTTCGAGATGGCTATGACTCTGGGCAGAGTGTTCCAACGACGACTCACGATTGCTCGCGTCTACGGCATTCCTGTCCGCATAGACTATCGCTGGTTTGCTGTAGTGGCGCTGAGCATCTGGCTTATTGCGAGCAATCTGCAGCACCACGTTATCCAGCTTGGTAACCTTCGCTTGCCACCCCTTGCTTCCGCGAGCGCATGGATCCTCGGCCTCCTGACAACCGCGGGCCTTTTCCTCTCAGTGTTCGGCCACGAACTATCGCACGCATTGATGGCAAGAGCTGAAGGAATTGAAATTGAAGAAATCGTTCTTCATCCCTTTGGTGGACTAGCTCGTTTGCGAAGTGAGCCGCAGAATCCGCGAGCTGAGCTGCGAATTGCTGTTGCTGGTCCGGCGGCCAGTTTTTTATTTGCCCTGCTCGCTCTCGGCGGCGCAAAGATTGCAGCGTTAGGAAATTACGAACCGACGGTCGTCGTTTTCTTCTTGATCGGTTCGGGAAATCTGCTTCTCGCCCTTTTCAATCTCTTCCCCGGCTATCCGCTTGATGGTGGTCGCGTTTTGCGAGCCATTCTTTGGCGTCGAAGTGGAAATATTAAAGAAGCCACACGAATGGCAGGCATTTGCGGCATGTTAATCGCTGGGACGCTTATTCTTTTTGGGACTTACATATTGATCGCCCCCAACTGGAGGCCGTCGCAGCCTTACTTGATGGGTGGGTGGTCAATTCTAGTCGGACTCTTTCTGCTGGATACTGCCACAAAGGTTGTTAAAGGCGCGCAAGGGGCAAGGCTGGTAACGGTGGGCGAGGCAATGTCTCCGCCGATCGCGATTGGGCCCGAGCTCACGGTCAGCAGATTCGTTGATGACATTCTCCCTCTTTATCGCCAAATAAGTTTTCCCGTAGTTGTGAAGGGCCAATTGCATGGAATCTTAGCGCTCGAAGATTTGAAAGCGCTTCCAAGGGAGCGCTGGGCCAATACGCTGGTGCAAACCGTTATGCGTCCGGTCGAGCCCGCATTCTTTGTCGACCCGTCTACCACGCTGGATTCAGCAACACACTTAATGAAGGAAAATGGCGTCGGCTCGTTAGGAGTAATAAACACACAGGGTCAGCTTGTAGGGTTTCTGCAAGGCGGGAAAATTAACCGGCGCGAAAAAAAGACCCCTACTCCCGATAGTATCTCCTCCAGCTTGTGAGT
>JALYXE010000366.1 GCA_030947265.1 Acidobacteriota bacterium | reverse complement strand
AAGGTCGAACCAATCAACCGAACCTCACTTGACACGACCCGGCTTCATAGAAGGTGGGCTTGCCCCCGCTGATCCACTAGAAGCGCGCTTCAATGGGAAAGCATCGCTGCAAATGGGTCGTAAATGGCGAAATGAAAACTGATAAATGATAAATGGAAAATCTGTTTTCTAATTCACACAAAAAAAGGGAACAGGTCTTTACCCATTCCCCTTTTTCCTTTTTCTGCGCCCTCCCTTACGGTCGGGCTACTGCCCAAGGCTTATGCCGGCGCGGGATTGCCGCCGGTGATTGGTGGCAGGATTGGTTTCAGCGGCTTTGCTGTTGGTTCTTTTAGCTGCGGGCGACCTTCATCGCCGCCCAGGTCGGTAACCGGCGGCGCTTCGTCGAGCGGCAGTCCGGCGACCACACGGCGAATCTCAACACCGTCGAGCGATTCGCGCTCGAGCAAGCATTCAGCCAAACGGATCATTACATCGCGGTTGTCCTGGATGATGCTCTTGGCGCGTTCATACTGAGCAGTGATTATCTTTTTCACTTCCTGGTCAATACGGATCGCTGTTTCTTCTGAGAAGTCGCGATGCTGCGCAATCTCGCGACCGAGAAATATCTGTTCTTCCTTCTTACCAAAGGTCAATGGTCCCATCTCCGACATGCCATACTCGCACACCATCGCACGCGCGAGTTCGGTGGCGCGTTCAATATCGTTCGAAGCGCCGGTGGTGATACTGCCAAGGAAAGTGTCTTCGGCAATTCGGCCGCCCATAAGAATGGCAATCTGGCCGAGCAAATATTCTTCGCTGTAGTTGTGGCGGTCGCCCTCGGGCAGTTGCTGAGTCACACCAAGCGCCATGCCGCGCGGGATAATCGTGACCTTATGAACAGGATCAGCGTTGGGAACTTTCAGGCCGACTAATGTATGGCCCGCCTCGTGATAAGCTGTGACGCGTTTCTCCTCGTTTGAAATCACCATGCTCTTGCGCTCGGCGCCCATCAAAACCTTGTCCTTCGCCAGTTCAAAATCGCCCATTGCGACCAGCTTCTTGTTATAACGCGCCGCGTTCAACGCGGCTTCGTTGACAAGGTTCGCAAGGTCCGCCCCTGTGAACCCTGGCGTGCCACGAGCGATTACGCTGATGTCCACGTCTTCGCCCAGTGGAATCTTGCGCGTATGAACTTTCAGTATCCCTTCACGACCGCGCACATCGGGTCGAGAAACGACAACACGCCGATCAAATCGTCCGGGTCGTAAGAGCGCTGGATCCAGCACATCCGGACGGTTGGTCGAAGCAATCAGGATTACGCCATCATTGGACTCAAAGCCATCCATCTCGACGAGCAATTGATTCAAGGTTTGTTCGCGCTCGTCGTGTCCCCCACCAAGTCCCGCGCCACGATGACGGCCCACGGCATCAATCTCGTCGATGAAAATGATGCAGGGCGCATTCTTCTTACCCTGTTCAAAGAGGTCACGAACGCGAGAGGCCCCGACACCGACGAACATTTCCACGAAATCGGAACCAGAAATCGAGAAGAATGGAACATTGGCCTCGCCGGCGATTGCCCGCGCAAGCAAAGTCTTGCCGGTCCCCGGTGGGCCCATCATTAGCACCCCTTTGGGAATGCGTCCGCCGAGCTTTTGAAACTTTTGCGGCTCCTTGAGAAATTCAATAATTTCCTGTAGCTCTTCTTTGGCTTCTTCAACCCCGGCAACATCCTTAAATGTCACACGTTTCTGCTGATTATTTAGGAGCTTGGCGCGTGATTTACCAAACGAGAGAGCCTTATTTCCCCCTGACTGCATTTGCCGCAGCATAAAAACCCAGATGCCGATAATAAAGAGCAGAGGTGCCCAGGTAATCAGCATTGGCCAAATATAGCTACTGCTGCCAGAGTCGTCTTCAAACTTTTCAACCTTAGGCTTGCCATCGAGTTGTTCATTGGCTTTCTTGAACAACTCATTCTTCATCTGCTCATTTGTGAGCTGAGCGCGGAACTCCTGCCCGCGCGTGTCCAAGGCTACTGTCTCATTCTGTCTGACGGTTAACTGCTTAATTTGGCCTGCATCGATTTTCGCGTAGAGCGCGGTCAGGTCGATTCCCTGACTATTCCGTCCCGAGGGATTTACCAGCTTATAAAGCAGCAATGCCCCGGCAATAATCAATAACCAAAAAATTATTTGTCTAGCTGTGGAACTCAAAGTCATTAAAGCCTCCGACTCAGATCATACCTTATCCCGACTCACTTTGTCGCTTTGCGCCAAAGAGGTTTCGGCCGAAGCCGAAACAACGCAGACGCTTTCTTGGATGCCTTTTAACAACCCGCTGGTTGTGCCTCCTGGCGTTAGAACCCTCAACCGGCCGGGGAGTTCCTCAAACCGCTCGACTTCACAAAGCGAAAAACCGCCGTCCAATGTCCAATTGTCCGGCGGCATCAACTGCAGGGGAATTCTAGTGGCCAGCCGGGCCTTTTTCAACCCCCTTTTTCGAGGACAATTCAAGCATTCCCCGTATTCGCGTGACCTCCATTCCGTCGGGCAACTCTGCGACCCGCCCGCCGCGGCCGCCCTTTAAGAGCCGCTCTACCGCGAGCAGATGAACCATTTCAAGTCGACGCAAGTCGCCGCGCGACCGCAAAATCCACTCGCGCAATGCGCGCCGGCGCACCGCCGCAGGCGCTTGCAACAGAATATCTACGCTCAGCCGGGGCAATGAGGTTTCAAGATTCTTGCCTGAGGTCTTTCCCGAGCTCTGACCGGCTAATTCCAGCAGCCGCTTTGCATCATCGGACAGTGCAGCGGCGTCTTCGTTCAGTAAAGTAGCGGTGCGACTTAGCGCTTCCACGATGCGGTTATTAAACGACTTCATCAGGGGCAACAACTGCTGACGAACCCTGACTCTCGAGAAAGTTTCATCGTAATTCATCTCGTCAACCCTGAAATCGATTTGCCTCAGCCGGCAGTAGCTTTCCGTATCGGCGCGGCGCGCCCAGGAGAGCAGCGGACGGACGAGCTTCACTTTAGATCCTCGCTCAATCTCTCGCACAGGCAACGTACCACTTAACCCTTCCGCCGCGCTGCCACGCAATAGTCTCATGAGTATTGTTTCCGCCTGGTCATCGAGAGTGTGCGCAGTCAACACGAAGTTGGAATTGTTTCGGATGGCGGTTGTTTGCAGGAATTTGTAACGAGTTCTGCGAGCTGCTTGTTCAAGATTGCTCCCGCCACTGGTCGTGGAGCTCGTAATCTTACGTCGACTTGTGGCCATGTTGTAACCGAGTTGTTTCGCAAGCGCGGATACCCATCTAGCATCCTTTCCACTCGCCTGTCGGAGGCCGTGATCGAGATGCGCAACGACTAATTTTAGTCGAAGCTTATCCTTTGCAAATAATTCGTCAAGGCTCAGAAAAAGAGCAGAAGAATCGGCACCTCCCGACACCGCCACTACAACAGTCGCGTCTGCAACGGGCAACTCTAGTCGGCGCCACTCAGCCAGGAGCTTTATCGCGAAGGCAGAGAGTTTAGGCCTCGCCGGCCTTCTCTTTTCAGACCTATTCACCCTCATTCCGATCGATTGTTAATCCCTTGCGCCTCAGCGTCAACAATGGAAGCGCCAAAGGCGCGCGATATGACAGGCTTTGTATTTCGCGTCCTTTGGCAATTCACGTTTGCCATTAGATTGTACGGCGCGTCAGCATCGAAGAACCTAAACAAACGCAGGTTGCCAGCTTGACATTCGCTGGCCCAAACGTTACTAATTCTGGCACCCCGAGTGGACAGTAAAAACATCTAAATAGTTCTCCCGCAAAACAACTTTCGTGAGGTTCAACCGATGAAATCAAGAATGTTTCTGTGTGTGCTAATACTGGCGCTCTTTACTTTCCAATCGATTCCTGTCGCCGCGCTCGACGAAGGCATGTGGACGTTTAATAACGTGCCTCGCGAGGAAATCAAACGAAAATACGGATTTGAAGTCACCGATGCGTGGTTACGTAAAGTGCAATTAGCGTCGGTTCGTTTTAATAATGGCGGCTCCGGCTCGTTCGTTTCGCCGAACGGCCTGGTTCTAACTAACTATCACATCGTCGAAGACATTGTTAACGAAGTTAGCACTCCGGAAAAGGACTTAGCGAAGGAAGGTTTCCTGGCCCGCACTCGCGCCGAGGAGATCAAAGCCCCGAGCCTTGAGTTGAATGTGCTTGAGAGTATTCAGGATGTCACACCACGGGTTAATGGCTCGGTCAAGGCTGGGA
>JALYXE010000356.1 GCA_030947265.1 Acidobacteriota bacterium | reverse complement strand
ATGGTTTGATCAAGGCAAACGAAGCGCAGGACGAGATAGATGGCGACAATTCGTTTCGCGTTCTGGGCGGCTACGAAACTGTGGCGCAAACATTGCGCCTACAGGCTGAAGCGCATGGCGCGATTATTCATCTAAATACCGTAGTCAAAGAATTGCGCTGGGGCACGCATACTGTAGAAGCTGTATGCCTCTCCGGCGAGCAAGCTCAAAACTTCACAGCGTCCCGGACTGTTATTACCTTGCCGCTCGGAGTACTACAGACAAATCCAGATCAATTTGGGGCGGTCAGATTTTCACCTCTATTGCCCGACCATAAACAGGTCGCGATACGCGGGCTGGCAATGGGCCATGCACTCAGAATCATTCTGCGCTTTCGCGAGCGCTTCTGGGAAAAACTTGATCTACCTGGTACCGGGGCCGATGAAGATCTATCTCAGCTCGGATTCATTCATTATCCTGAGGCGCCCATTCCGACATGGTGGACCCTACTGCCGATTCGCGCCCCCATGCTGATTGGTTGGGTGGGTGGCCCAGACGCAGTCAAGTTTGTCGGCCGAAGCGAAGAATACGTGTCGGAGCAAGCATTGAATTCGCTAAAACAAATTCTCGGAGTTTCCCAGAAACGATTGCGCGAGCTCTTGCTCGAATCTCATACGCATGACTGGAACTCCGACCCTTTCACGCGAGGTGCTTATGCCTACCTACCGATTGGTGGGGTCGAGGCACAACAAGCTCTTGCCCGCCCCTTAGACGACACGCTCTTCTTTGCCGGCGAAGCAACAAGCGTTGGTCACATCGGGACTGTACATGGCGCCATCGAGAGCGGGCACCGTGTTGCAAAAGAAGTTTTGGCGAGCTTGTCGCGACAGTTTGGCGTCGCGGCAATCCTGTAACGCAAACTGTTAGTTTGCGTGCGTCTGAACCTTCAAGCTGATGATTTGGGACCCTCGCAAACTAACAGTTTGCGTTACCATTGGTTACGCCGCTTTTACCTCTCTCAAACACTCTTTGCCGAGCTCCTTCATCAAGTCTGCGAAGCCTTGAAGATCCAGTGACTGTGGGCCGTCTGAAAGCGCCCGCTCAGGACACGGGTGCACTTCGATCATCAGACCATCAGCACCGGCCGCCGCCGCGGCTTTGGACATGGGGGGGACAAGACTGCGCACGCCCGTTCCATGCGATGGATCAGCAATGACCGGCAAGTGCGACAACTCTTTCACCAGAGCAATGGCTGCAAGATCCAGAGTATTCCGCGTAGCGGTTTCGAACGTCTTAATACCTCGCTCGCAAAGAACCACATTACCGTTGCCGCCTGACAGTAGATATTCCGCTGCCAGCAGCCACTCCTTGATCGTCGCCGAGGGCCCGCGTTTCAGCAGAATCGGCCGTGTGCAGGTGGCCAACTTTCTGAGAAGCGAAAAGTTTTGCATGTTGCGCGCGCCCACCTGAAGCATGTCAGCGTACTCGGCTACAACCTCAACATCTGTTTCGCTCATTACTTCAGTGACTATTGGTAATCGCGTCTCCTCACTGGCTTTTCTTAGTAGACGCAGGGCCTCAACTCCTAATCCCTGAAAATCATATGGAGAAGTTCGGGGCTTATACGCACCGCCGCGCAGCATGTTAGCTCCGGCTATTTTCACCGCCCGCGCAGTCTCCATTAATTGCTCTTCTGATTCGACCGAGCAGGGCCCCGCCATTACAACCAGGTCGCCATTACCTATTTTAACTCCACTGACATCAACAACCGTGTAACGTTGTCGGAGCTGGCGGCTCACAAGTTTGAATGGATGCGCGATCTCGATCACGTCCTGTACGCCGGGGGCGGCGCGCAGTGCTTCGATCTCCGCGCGCCGTCCATTGTTGCCCACGGCGCCGATGACAGTGCGTTCCGCGCCCTGAATGAGATGTGCCTGATACCCGCATTCTTTGATTCTTTCTATTACGTGAGTAATCTCGTCAGCGGTCGCGACTGGGGACATGTTAATGATCATGATTTGTAAACCTCTTTTTTGTATTGATGAGTTTAATCATCGTCGTTACCCACCCGCTACCGCAGGTGGTACTGACTTGGTGGGGCTACTCAGCAAAAGAAAGCGCGTGTAGTTTTCAGGATTATCTTCAAGGCCTTCCTTAATGATGAATCCGCCGTAGAGTTCCGCCGGACGCCTTCCTGCTATTGCCGCCCGTTTTCGATCTCCGCGATCAATTATCCGAGCGACACTTCCCGCCGTGTCTTCCGTTTCGACTCTCTTGACGCGCGTATGTTGGGCGAAGAAGCGTTTACACTGAGCCAGGGCGACCGGGTGAGATTCCACAACTTCGATCTCCTCTAACACGGAGCCCGGACATCCGATTAGGTTCTGTCGAATTCGCATAACCACCTCTCCAGCGACGATCAGCGAATTTTCGGAAAGCAAATCGAGGGCCGGTTGAATCGCTCCAACCAGGCTGTTCTCAATCGGCGCAAGCGCGTAATCTGCCAGGCCTTCATCAATGCTGTTGAAAAGTGCTCGGAAGGTCGGGCGCGGCACTAGCAGGATCTCGGGCCCAAGCATTTTGATTGCCGCCTCTTCACTGAAGGCTCCGTACGCGCCCTGAAAAGCGACTCTCGCAGTCCAACCTTTAGCATGGCAATCGGGCTGGCCCGTTGGGAACGTTGCGGAACTACTCACAGCAATGCTCCCCGTGATGCGCTCTCGACGGGTTCGAGCGCTTGAGTTTCCACGCGCCTTGATTCCCCGATGATCCTACGGAAAAGTTTGGTTACAGCACGGCTATCAAG
>JALYXE010000347.1 GCA_030947265.1 Acidobacteriota bacterium | reverse complement strand
CGTTGCGCTGTTCATTCTGCGGCAAGTCGCAGAATGAGGTAAAAAAACTCATTGCCGGTCCCACCGTTTACATCTGCAACGAATGCATCGACATCTGCAATGAGATCATCACCGACGATCAGCAGGCCGAATCCGTTGCGACGCGGCCGCCGCTGCCAAAGCCCGGGGAGATCAAAAACTTCCTTGACGAGTATGTGATCGGACAAGACGAGACCAAGAAGCGCCTGGCCGTCGCCGTCTACCAGCACTACAAACGCATCGAGCTGGGACGTAGACGTTCAGAAGTTGAGATTCAAAAAGCCAACATCCTGTTGATTGGACCAACCGGTACCGGCAAGACGCTGCTCGCGCAGACGCTTGCGCGCATGCTCAGCGTGCCGTTCACGATTGTCGATGCCACCACGCTAACTGAAGCTGGCTACGTTGGTGAAGACGTAGAAAACATTATTTTGAAACTGCTGCAAGCCGCAAATGGCGACGTAGAACGCGCTCAGCAAGGAATTATCTACATCGACGAGGTCGACAAGATTTGTCGCAAAGATGAGAATCCATCGATTACTCGCGATGTTTCCGGCGAGGGCGTACAACAGGCCTTGTTGAAAATTCTCGAGGGGACAATTGCGAATGTTCCACCGCAGGGTGGACGGAAACATCCGCATCAGGAGTTTTTCCCCATCGATACGTCTAACATTCTATTCCTATGCGGGGGAGCTTTCGTTGGCCTTGAAAAAGTGATTGGCCGGCGCTTGCGTAATAAGTCGCTCGGGTTCCAGGCAGAAGTTAAGAGCGGTCGTCACCGTCATGCGGAGGCGCTTGCCCAGGTGCAGCCTGAAGATCTAATCAGGTTTGGTCTAATTCCGGAGTTTGTCGGACGACTGCCCGTTTGTGGCGTGCTTCACGAACTCGACGAAGGAGCGCTGATAAAGATTCTAACGGAGCCAAAGAACGCGCTCGTCAAGCAATATCAAAAGAAGTTTGATTTCGACAATGTGAAGCTGAAGTTCACTGAAGACGCGTTAAAGTCGGTCGCCAAGCAGGCCGTCGAACGAAAAGTCGGCGCGCGCGGGCTAATGATGATTCTCGAGGAACTGCTTTTGGATGCGATGTATACCTTGCCTTCGCAGAAACGAGTCAAGGAGTTTGTAATTACCAGTGAGATGGTGGAGCGCCGGCGCGCCATTCCTGGAGAGGGCTTGACAGGCATCGACGGCGCCGCTGCTTAGGTGCGCCAGTTCCCTGTCAACAGTTGGCTATAAAACGTCGGTTCAGCTAACAGTCCTACGGTTTTCCCCGGCTTTCCGATTCTTTTAGAATTTCTTTGTATTTTGTATTCTCGGGCGCGAGCATCACCGCGGCCTTCAGTGCCTGCGAGGCTTCTGCATATCTCTTCTGCTCAAACAAGCTATACCCCAAAAGAGCCTGCCATTCAGCATTGGTAGGATCCTTGAACGTCGCATTCTTCAACTCAATTTCAGCCTCGGAAAACTTTCCTCGTAGCAGCAGTGCGTTCCCTAAATATGCGTGTAACTCCGGCTCTACCCGGGCCGGTCCACGGGAACGAGCGGTCATCGGCCTAGGCGACCCTGCGCCAGCACGCTCAGAACGGAAGCTTGGTCTTCGTGAAGTCTTACTCAGCTGCGCCGCTCGTCGATACATCCGGGCTGCTGCCTCGTAGTTTTTTTGGTCGTACCAGATGTTAGCCAGTCCTAGAATCTATTGATATTAAGAGAGGTTAGGATAACAAACAATCAAATTGGCAAAGAATTGAGCGACACTAAAGACGCTTTTATTGCAAATGCGCTAACAAGTCAACGCATAACTGACCTCCCGGTTTCCCAAGAGAGCCACCGAGTCGAGCAAAGACCGCAACAGTTTCGCTCCGATTAGCTCAGATTATTTGCAAGTGGCGCGTCTGTAGGAAATGCTTTACAATTGGATGTCTTTGCATAGGGGGCGAGACGGCAGTTTGGGCGGCTCGCCCTTCTTGCACAAAAGCCGGGTTTAATAAGTTTAGTTGGAATTATGGAAGAATATTCAGATCGTGCTCCTGCCGACGTCGCCTGGTACCCGATGGTTCCCATTCGTGACGTTGTCATTTTTCCCTTCACAAAAGTCGCTTTCAAGATAGGCCGGCAGGGCTCGGTGCGTGCGCTCGAGCAAGCTCTCGCCGCTGACCGTACAATTTTTCTGGCTACTCAACACGACGCAACCATTGACGAGCCGGCACCTGAACAAATCTACGCTGTCGGAACGCTGGGTCGCATTCTGCAATCTCAGAAGCAGGACAACGGCCAAATCAAAGTAGTGGTGGAAGGGCGCGAACGGGCCACCACCGTGCGTGTGGAAAGCACCGAGGGCGCCTTCATGGCGCTAGTGAAACGCGCGCCCATTGTTAATGAAGAAGGTACTCGCCTCGACGCGCAGGTCCTAAAAATTGGTCAACTGGTAGAACAACACCTGCGTCTCGCGCCGGAAAGTCAGACAGACGCTCTCCAAACTGCTCTCCGTAATCAAAACCCTTCACACCTTGCAGACGCGCTCGCTTCTCAATTGCGGATTACCGTCGAAGACAAGCAGGGATTACTTGAATTGTTTTCATCTCAGGCTCGGCTGCAACGGCTAATTGAGTTGTTGGAGCTTGAAATTGAAAAGCGCCAACTCGATCGCTCCATTCAAACGCGTGTGAAGCGTCAGATGGAGAAGGCGCAAAAGGAGTATTACCTCAACGAGCAGATCAAGGCGATTCACAAAGAGCTGGGTCGTAAGGACGAAAAAGCTGAGCTTGAAGATCTGAAGAAGAAGATTGAAGAAGTCGGCATGAGCGAAGAGGCCAAACAGAAGGCGATGCTGGAGCTGCATCGCCTGGAGGCCATGCCACCGATGTCCGCTGAAGGAACTGTTTCGCGCACCTACATCGATTGGTTAGTCAGCGTACCCTGGAAACAGAAGTCAAAAGAGATTAAGGACCTGGCCAAGGCTGAAGAGGTTCTCAACGAAGACCATTTCGGTTTGGAAAAGATTAAGGAACGTATTCTCGAATACCTGGCTGTACGACAACTGGTAAAGAACCCCAAGGGGTCGATTCTCTGCTTTGTCGGTCCTCCCGGAGTCGGCAAGACTAGTCTGGGCAAGTCGATTGCTCGCGCCACAGGTCGCAAGTTTGTTCGCTTGTCGCTCGGCGGCGTGCGTGATGAAGCCGAAATCCGAGGCCATCGTCGCACCTATATCGGAGCGCTGCCGGGCCAAATAATTCAAATGATGAAAAAGGCGGGAACCGTGAACCCCGTGCTGTTACTCGACGAAGTTGATAAGCTTGGCGCTGATTTCCGCGGCGATCCCAGTTCGGCGCTCCTGGAGGTTCTTGATCCCGAACAGAACCACACGTTCCAGGACCACTACCTCGACGTCGAGTATGATCTTTCCAAGGTCTTCTTCATCGCCACCTCAAACGTGCTGCACACTATACCGCCGGCGCTGCAGGATCGTCTTGAGATTTTGCGCCTGTCGGGTTACACCGAGCGCGAGAAGTTGGAGATTGCCAAGCGTCACCTGGTACCCAAGCAGGCTGAGGCCAACGGCCTGAAGGCCGGTCAGCTGGATTTTACCGATGAAGGCCTGTTCGAAATCATTCGCCACTTCACGCGTGAGGCCGGTGTTCGCAATCTCGAGCGCGAAATTGGATCTTGTTGTCGCAAGCTTGCCCGTCGATTTGTTTCAGAAAACGTCGCTGAAGATTTCAAAGAAACTGTAGACGCGGCGCGGGTGCGCGACATGCTCGGACCTATCAAGTTTCGCCAGCAGGGCGTGGCGGCTGAAAGCGAAGTGGGCCTGGCAACAGGACTGGCCTGGACCGAGATCGGCGGTGAGGTATTGCAGATTGAAGCAACGCTTACCAAAGGGCGTGGCGGTGTGATGCTCACCGGCAAGCTGGGTGACGTAATGCAGGAATCTGCTCAGGCGGCGTTGACGTGCATTAAAGCACGTGCCGAGCGCCTGGGGATGAGTATCGACATTATTCGCAAGCGAGATCTGCATATTCATATACCCGAAGGCGCGATTCCCAAGGATGGCCCGTCGGCGGGCATTACCATGGCAACCGCAATGGCATCGGCTCTCACTCGCGCTCCTGTCCGCAAGAATGTGGCGATGACGGGAGAGATTACCCTGCGAGGCCGCGTCCTGCCGATTGGCGGCGTAAAAGAAAAGCTATTAGCCGCGCATCGTTTTGGTATCGATACAATTATTTTGCCTAAAGACAACGAGAAGGATCTGCCGGAGGTTCCGGAGGAAGTTCGCAATGCGCTCTGCATCAATCTGGTAGAAACGATTGATGAGGTGTTGGCGCTTGCGCTCGAGGAGGCATGCCCCACGGATGCCGCCGCCACAGACGAGGCGAAAACGCCACCGCTGTGGACAACCGAGCCGCCCTCGCAAGGCATTCAAACAAGTTAATCCGGTTTTCAACTACTAAGCGACGTTCAATGTTCAATCTTTAGGCCGACCAGGCTGTGATCGCAAGACCACGGCAGCTAAAGGT
>JALYXE010000338.1 GCA_030947265.1 Acidobacteriota bacterium | reverse complement strand
GCCTATGGATTGGGCCAGACGCTGCCGGTGGCGTGGAATCATTCCCTGCGGCCAAATCGTCATGCCGAAGGCTTTGAGCGGTTTGTAAGGATGAAACAACATCCAGATGGCCAGCCACGCTGCTCCGTAACCATGAATAGTGGCGATCACTATGATGGCGACGCTGATTAATAGTTTGAACGTAAACGGATCTATGGCCAGTTGCCTCCCTTTGGCTCTGTTAGGAGCCAGACTTGTAGATATATACGAGTCATAATTTAGCTTAGCTCCGTCAGGAGCGAAACGTATTTCGCTCCTGACGGAGCTTGTGAGGGTTTTAGTTTGACCTGGGACTATAAATATTTCGCGCCAAACGGCGCTGAGGCGGTCCTGAATACCATGTAAGAATTTTTCTAATCTGCCGCCGGAAGCTCCACCGGATAACCGGAATTGATCCAGGCGCTCGTGCCGCCACTAACGTTCAAGAGATTCGAAAACCCATGCTGCTCAAGAATGCTTGTAGCCGCGCTCGAGCGGTAGCCACCGGCACAGATCACGGCGGTCGGATTAGAACGCTCTACTGGCAAGCTGGCGGCCATTTGCTTCAGATGTGAAAGCGGCGCGTGCAACGCCCGTGGCACGTGTCCGCTTTCGTATTCACGGGGCCGGCGTACATCGATTATCTGCAAATGGCTTTCTTCGTGAACGAGGTCGTTCAATTCGTCAACTGTTATCTGCGGCACAGTCGCGATTTCCAGTGCGGCGTCGCGCCAGGCTGCGATGCCTTCGCTTAAATATCCTTTAACGCTTTCGAAGCCCACGCGCGCCAGCCGGATGATGGCCTCATCAACTTTCTCTTCAGACTCCGCCACAATCACAATCGGCGTTCCCATCGAAATCAAAGTTCCTGCCCAGATTGCGAACTGACCACCGAGTCCAATGTTGACCGAGCCCGGCAAGTGACCAGCGCCAAAATCCGCGGCCGAGCGAACATCAAGAATCACGTGGCCCTGCGCTGCAAGTTTGTGTACTTTCTGCGGCGCTAGAGCGGGTGGGCGGGAAACCTCAGCCAGGGACGGGGCGCCGGTACGATTGATTTCAGCATCTTTCGGAAAATAGGCGGGCGGGTCGGGCAGATCGCTCGTCATCATGCGAACAAAATCATCCTTCGACATGGGTTGGAGCGCGTAATTATACCTTCGCTGCTGGCCAATGGTTGAAGAGGTTTCCTGCGACATATTGCGACCACACATCGATCCCGAGCCATGGGCCGGGTATACCTCAACGCTGTCTGACAACTTCAATAGTTTCCCGTGCAGCGTGTCATACATCATTGCCGCCATCACCGGCGGAGTGTAGCCCTTCTCTCCCGCAAGATCGGGCCGGCCCACATCGCCAACAAAAAGCGTATCGCCGGTCAAAACTTTTTGTGGTTGATCGGAAAGTGAGGGATCAATGACAAGCACCGAGATGCTTTCCGGCGTATGGCCGGGCGTCTCCATAACGCGCAGGACGACATTACCGATTTTGATTTCATCTCCGTCGCACACAGCACGATGAGGAAATGTCGCGCCGGCCTTCGCGCCAAAAACAATTTCAGCGTTGGTACGTTCGGCGAGTTCACGATGGCCGCTGACAAAATCCGCATGCAGGTGCGTCTCGATCACATACTTTATCCGGAGACCGTGCGCAGTAGCTTCCCGGATGTATTGATCGACGTCCCGCTGCGGATCGACCACGACGGCTTCACCTTCAGAGCCAATCAGGTAAGAAGCATGCGCTAGACACGCTAGATAAAATTGCTTGAAGTACATAACTCTTCGAATTCCCTGTCGATTCGCTGTCCTCGAGATCAGGAAGGGGCCTGGCACCTCAGTGGGGCTGCCGGCTGTGCCCCGCCCCTGCCCCCACTCTAGTTAAAGTGTCCACTTACGGATTTCTCATCATTTGGTCTCGTTTTCAATTCATGAAGCGGGGGCAAGCTGTATTCCTAACTGAAACTTTCTCAAGTGAAGAATTGTCTGCCTGGTGAAAGCTCATTAGATACCAACTAATTCCGAACCTTTGTCCGGTAATTTATAGAATTCCCTCGCCGGTTTCAACGGCCGTAGCATCCAATAAGGGCGGCGCGTGCCGTCAGGTGAATGCTTATCCGCCGGTCGCGTCATTGCCAGCCACTCCTTGTACACCAGCCGTGACTTCTGCGTGTCAACAAACACGTCGCCCGCATTATCGCCCAACTCTGCCGGCTTAACGCGTACCGCCTGGTGCCAGCAGTGCATTCCCGAAATCGGATCGGGATGTACGGGAAACGTCATATTCTGATGAACGCCAACATCACTCCACCAGATGCGCAAAGTGTCAGGGTCGGTTGACTCGTATGGCTCGGCGCCTTTCTCGCGCTTGAGTCCCCACTCGCTTCCCTGATGATCAAGCTTAACTGTGGCCATCAGTTGACGTTGACCATGCTCGCTCAGTTTCCAGCGGCCCATGTGATGGCTGCAAGCAACGATGCCGGGCCGAATACCTTCTGTCACCCAGGCGCGCACAACGTAATAACCAATCTCTGTTTCCACGCGCAACAGGTCGCCGGTGCGTACGCCGATTTTTGCCGCATGGCCGGTATGAATCCAGAGTGGATTCGTGTGCGCAATTTCGTCCAGCCACTTGGCATTGGCGCTGCGCGTGTGAATCTGAACCGGTAAACGGAACGTGGAGATCAGTATCGTCTGATCTTCCACAAGATTGTCGGGATGAACATGACTCTTGATGTAGGTCGGAATCGCAAACTCCGGCCAACCCCAATCGGAGAGAGTGCGGGAATAGAATTCCAACCTTCCGCTGGGTGTGGGAAATCCGCGCTTGATTTCGCCGTCCATTTTCACGCCCACCAATCGCCGGCCATCGTCATCGCCATCGGGACTCGGAATAGGAACAACATTTGGCGAAGCGGGTTTGGTGGCTTTCGTAAAGACGCGACCAAATCGATCCTCGCGAACGTCTTCGAGTTCTGCTGCATCAACGGGTTCGTCATATATCGCCCCAACTTTCTGGCACACTTCGAAAGCGCCATAGCGACGCATGAATTCAAGCGGCGTTAGATTCTCTGCGGCAGCCTTCTCGGGCAGCCCTGGAACAGAATTGTTGAAAATCCACTCGTAGTATTCATCAACGCCAAGACGCGTTCCCGGATTCTTTTTTGATTCGGCGTACTGGCGGATGCCGAGGCCGCCGTCCCGGTCAATTCTCCAGGTGAGCTCCAGCCAGAATTCATTCTCTTCCCAAACTTCCCCCGGATTAACCTCTCGCGTGTCATTAATCTCTTCGCCCGACAGCTGTCGGGCTGCTTTTTTCACGGGCTGTCGGAATGCAAGCCACTGCGCGTCGTGAGTTTCATATGAATGAATGTCATGACGTTCCGAGCCATGGCCCATCGGCAGAATGTAGTCCGCAAAGTAAGCGGTTTCGTTCCAGGTGGGTGTCAGCGCGACGTAGCAGCCGACCATATCCGGATCAGTTAGCATCTCAATCCAGGAGAAGCCGTCAGGGTTGGTCCATACAGGGTTGTAGACCCGCGTAAAATAGACTTCCAATCGGCTACGCCCGTCCTTCAAAAAGTGCGGTAACAGAAATGACATCTCATGCATTGAGAGCGGATACTCGCGCGGCCAGGTTGTCTCATTCCACATTTGCGGATGCGGTGGCGTGTAGATCGGCTTCGGGACGAACTTATTCCACGCATTCGGAAAGACGCCGCCTTCGGTGGCTACTGCGCCCAGCAATGCGTTGAGCATGAAGAGAGCGCGAGCAACTGACCATCCGCCGCTAACGCCCGAAGAAACGCTGCGCCAGTTGTGGCTGGAAAAGCGTGTGCCGGCGGTGGCCACCAGCTTCGCAATCTCTTCAATTACGCGTGCTTCGACACCGGATTCCTGAGCCGCGAACTCGAATGTGTAGTCGTTGTAAGTTTCCGCCAGCACTCGCTCAAAGTTTTCGAAGTTTGTCTGCATTTCCGGATGCTCTATCGCGACATACTCTTCCCAGTTCCACCATTGGCGCACGAAGTCGCGGTTGTAGAGTTTGTTCTGAATCAGATAATTGGCAATCGCCAGGAGCATCGCAGCTTCTGAACCGGGATAAGGCGCAACCCAATAATCGGCGTGCGTGGCCGTGTGCGAAAGTCGCGTGTCGAAAACAATCAGCTTTGCGCCATTTGCTTTGCCATCAATGACGCGCTGAGCATGAGGGTTGAAGTAATGACCGGATTCCAGGTGGGCACTGATGAGCAGGATGACTGTGGCATTTGCATGATCGGGACTGGGGCGGTCCAGTCCCATCCATAACTGATAACCTTCGCGACTCCCCGAGGAACAAATATTTGTATGCGAGTTGTGACCGTCAACGCCCCAGGCGGCGAGTATGCGTTCTGTGAAACCATCTTCACCGGGACGGCCAACGTGATACATGATCTCGTTGCGCCGATCCTCGACAATTGCATTTCTTATGCGCGAAGCGATGTCATCGAGTGCTTCGTCCCAACTGACGCGGTCCCATTTTCCTTCGCCGCGTTTGCCTGTGCGCTTAAGCGGATAAAGGATGCGGTCGGGATCGCTGATTTGATTTATTGTGGCCGGACCCTTGGCGCAGTTGCGGCCGCGCGAACCAGGATGTTCCGGATTGCCTTCAAACTTCTGCACCTCGCCGGTGACCTTGTCGATGTAGGCAAGCAGGCCGCAGGCGGATTCGCAGTTGAAGCATGTCGTGGGAACTAAAGAATAGTGCCGCTCCTTGCGCCGCGGCCACGCCTGCGGGTCAAGCTCCGTCCAATCATCCCAGCGCTCTTTTGGTGGAAACGCCGCAAGGTGACTCCGGCTGGGACCGGGATAGAAAGTTTCGCTATTCTTCGTCACGACTCCTGGCTCGTGATACGAACCCGAATCATGCCGGGCGATATCACACTAAATGCGTTCACGAATTGCGCTCCTCGCTCGCGCAGAGCCTGGGCGACCAGCTCAGCTTGCGTTTGATTCGCAAGGCCCGCGAGACGAATCAATACAACGCCCCGGTGTATTCGCTTCTGTCGATAGGTCAATTCGCCAAAGTCTTTGTCGACAGTAAGCAACGTTGCTTCTTGTTCATTCGCTTTCCGGAGAACTGTCTCATCGGAAATGCCGGGCTCCATCTCGGCAATGTAGGCCACATCGTGGCCGTCCTTGCGCAAGCGCTCGACAATCTGCCTACCGACGCTCTCATCGGCCAAGAGGTTCACGCCGCCTTCCCGGGTACTGGGTAAATCACATCAGCTTTAAGAACCTTTGCAGCAAAATCGAGTGCCGCCAGGACCGCTTCTTTGGTCAGGCGAGGATGCGAGTCGAGTATTTGCTCAACGCTTTCACCTGCCGCGAGCTTTTCCAAAATAAGTTCGACAGTTATCCGCGTACCTGCGATGACGGGCTTGCCCATCAGTATCGAGGGATCAGATTGGATTAGATCTTTCATAGTGCCCCACCTACGTTAACCGACTGTTGGTAGCAACTCGGCATAGACATCATCCTCAGGATTGCCCCAAATGGCGTTGAGCGATGGCTCGCTGGCATTCAACCAGAAGTCGTCGTCATGCGACAAAACTGCGACCAGGATTTACAACCTCCGTATCGGGCATTATACAGTCGGTAATTAGGCCAGCGGCACTGACTGTCCTGCCTGAACGTAAGCATTCTCGTAAAGCATTAATCCAACCAAAGCCATAGGCGCGGCAGCCGCACCCAAGCCCATGTTGATCACACCAAAGATAGCCAGCCACGGAAGCAGCAGTCCGCCAACAACGGACAAGATCATTCCAATCCAGAAATCCTTTTTGTATCTACCTCTCACCATCTCCCAAACAGCGAGACGTGCATGGGCTGTCGAGTGTGTCAGCGACACCTCACTGCAGATCATCAAGACGTTAAGGAAACTCATTGCTGCCAGTATCCGTAGCAGATCTACAATCTCCGGACGTACTGAATCAACATAACCATTAGAAACGTAGGTCCCTTTAAACCACACCAAAAGTAGCAACAGGACGGCCGACCCGAGCAGCAAAGCCTGCACGAGCAGATGCGGCGGTAGCAAAGGGCTTTGCCACAAGTCGCGCCCCTTCGCCTGCGCGAAGAGATATGCAGTGTAAATAGCGGTCAGGATTGAGAGCGGCAACCCCGGAATGATTAGCCATTGCTGAAGGGTGCGCGCGCCAAACCAGCTGGCGAGAAAATGCATGAGAAGCACCAGCGAGTAACCCGCGATAATGAAGGCACCTTTCACCAGCCAACTGCGCCATTGCGGTCGTGTGAAAATCAGATAGAAACGCTCAGGATGTTCCAGATCCCAGAGCAAGAGTGCCCCAGTAATAGCCAGGAAAACACCTGAAACAATTGGTGTCGCCCATAGCCACATTAAATCGTCTGCGCTCAGAGATCGAAATAGCACGAGCAGTGAACTCACCAGGTAAACTCCCGCGGCGACGCCTTTGGTCCAGGTGTAAAGGCTAACTTTCCAGTCCCAGGGGATCGCGTGCGCGACATCGTAGGAAAGCAAAGCTGCCGCCGAACTGTTATTAAAATTCGAATTGCCTGAGACGATTTGAGATAAGCTTTCCTGTTGTTCGCTCCACATAAAAAGGCCACCTTCGGGCCGGCGCGCGGCGAGCGGATCGAGCGTCGCTTGCTGTGCACCTTTATAGAAGAGCTTAGGAAGTGTCTTTTTTTCAGGTTGCCGAACTGCAACCGGCTCATTATTTATTATCTGAGACACATATGACTCCGCATCGTCCATGTCGCCAACAAGAATTGCCTGCGTTGGGCACACGACGACGCACGCGGGCTCAAGGCCCATGTCGATGCGATGAGCGCAGAAATTGCACTTCTCGGCCGAATGGTCTTCAGGGTTGATAAAGATCGCATCGTAAGGACATGCCGCCATGCATGCCTTGCAGCCAATGCAGATCGATTTATCGAAATCAACAATCCCGTCGGCGCGCTTGAACATCGCAGTGGTCGGACACGCCGTCACACATGGCGCATGCGCGCATTGATTGCAGCGGGTCACCTGATGCGCACGGCGAACTTCGGGAAAGACTCCTACGTCAACGTGCTTCACGTAGGTGCGCGTGACGGATAGCGGGACCAGATTCTCCGACTTGCACGCAGTTGTGCAGGCATGACAACCGATGCATCGTGTATGATCGATCACCTTGGCCCACTTCACCGCGCGGCTCTGTGGTTCTTCGGGCATGGCATCTCCCGTTATTCGGACTTTGGCGAGAGCGCACTATATCACGCGAGGAAGAAAAGAAAACATGCCCATTTTAGCGGGCCATAACCGCCAGTCCGTTTGAACCAGTGAGCCGCGCATTGACAAAAGTAGTTGGGCATAAGAAATTAACCCTGGTTTATTTGTTACTCGTCGCTTATGGCTGATCACGATTCATTTGGAGGTTTACCAATGCGCCTTATTTTTTCCTTTTTTGTCATCAGTTTACTCGCAGCGCTGGCCCAGAGCGGCTGTAACTCCGCCGAGCAGAAAAACAAAAGCGCGGCTGGTCCCGTCACCGCCGTGTCGCCTGGGGCGGCAGCACCTGCAGATGGTGCGCGACGCATTACTACCGGAGAGCTGAAGAATTTGTTAGCGAAGAACCAGGCGGTGGTTATTGATGTGCGAAACGAAGCCTCTTATAACGCAGGACACATCAGCGGGGCTAAGCTAATTCCCGAGGCTGAAATCCTCAACCACATCGAGGAGCTGCCGAAGAATAAGTTAATAGTAACCTATTGTTCTTGACCAAGCGAACATACGTCCGCCCGTGCGGTGGTCGATCTCAAAGCAAAAGGTGTTGAAAATGCTGCTGCCCTATTAGGTGGTTTTGCTGCATGGCAAAACGCTGGTCTCCCGGTGGAGAGTAAGCCCACGAAGCAGCCATAGTTAACTAACCGAATGCATTGTTCCAACTGCGGTTCCTATATTCCTCCCGGCGTGCGCTTTTGCTCCGGGTGCGGTACCCCTGCCACCGATCCGGAAGCAACTCGAATC
>JALYXE010000329.1 GCA_030947265.1 Acidobacteriota bacterium | reverse complement strand
CCGGTGGCTTTAGTGGCTGCCCTCATTGGCGGCTCGGTGGGTGCGTTCGTAATGCACTCAAGAAATCCATCAAATACAACGCCCTCAACTTCATCAACAAATGGGACTCTCGCATCAGCCGACACTTCGAGAAATACAGATGCGCAATATGCCCAGTATCAGGCTAATCAGGCCACTGAGGCTGGCCAGACAGGCACGGAACAAGTGATTCCTGTCGAATACAACACGGCGACCGAGCAGAACGCCTACAAAACAGGATTCGCTGATGGCTTCAAAGCTTGCGAGAGTGGCGCATCCGGAAACCGGGTTGCGTCCAGTGCCTACAGTGGGCCTCGCGTTGGGTACGCCCAGCCCCGAGTAGTTTATCGGAATGCCGGCCGAAGTTATGTGCGTAATTCCGCGAGTCCGGGAGTGGTCTCATCTGGTTCTTCCATCTATCGACGACCACGGAGTCGAAGTTTCTGGCAAAAGCATCGAGATAAACTTACCGTGGCCGCGGGTACCGGCGGGGGTGCTCTCATCGGTGGTTTGATCGGTGGAAAGAAGGGTGCCGCGATTGGAGCGCTAGGGGGCGCCGGCGGTTCTGCTTTGTACACTTATAAGATCCGCAAACGAAATCGGCGTTACTAATTAATGCTACAAGTAACGAGTGGGCAGTTCCCGTGGTGGGGACTGCCCCTTTCATTGCTCGCACACGGCTTATAGAATTGGTGGTTCTGAGAAGATAATCGACTGGCCTCTAGAGCGGAGTATTTTATGCAACATCATTTAAGAGTCTTAACTTTCATCGTCGTGTTAGTCCTCGTTTTGAGCGCGTTTGGCGTGGCTTATGCGCAGAAAGGCGCGCAGAGAAGCACTCAGCCACCGGTAACGCGCAGCAGGGTGGTGGGCACATCTTCGGCGAAGGAAAGTCCGACACCTCCTGGCACCCCAAACGAACCTGAGGCTGAAGTCGTACGCGTCGAAACTAATCTCGTCAATACGCTTTTCACGGCGGTTGATAAGGACCACCATTTCATGACATCGCTCCGAAGTGAAGATGTTCGTATTCTTGAGAGTGATGTAGTTCAACCTGTCAGCATGTTTGAACGCGAGACGGATCGCCCACTGTCGTTGGCGATTCTCATTGATACAAGCGAGTCACAAAAAGGAGTGCTGGCAGAAGAGAAGAGTGCAGCCCGGACGTTTGTTGACTCAGTGATTCGTCCCAACAGAGACCGGGCCGCTGTGGTTTCATTTACCGGCGTTCCGAAAGTCGAGCAAGAATTAACAAACGATCTCGTCAGCCTTCACAAGGGAATCGAACGCGTCACGATCGAGCTGTCTCCAGAGAATGAACAACGACTCGCTAATGGCGATGACCCTCTCCCCAAGGAGCAAGACCCCAGTGGCTATACCGGCATTTGGGATGCGATGTGGATGACAATCACTAGTCACCTGGCAAAAGCTCCGGAGGGGACTCGACGGGCGATTATCCTGTTATCAGACGGCGACGATACAAGCAGCAAGATCAAGAAACAGGAGGTTATTGATCTCGCGGTAAAGTCTGACGTCGTAATCTATTCGATTGGCATTCGCGACGTGGACTTTCCGGAGGGAAAACTGGATTCCGGAACTCTAAGAAAAGTTTCAGACCGCACGGGTGGTCGCGCATTCTTTCCGGCGCAACCGGGCGAGCTTCCGCTGGCGTTTTCGCAAATCGATCAGGAATTGCGCTCGCAATATCTCATTGCCTATTCGCCGACAAATAAGAATCGCGACGGCACCTATCGCCGGGTCAAAATTGAGCTCATCAACCCTGCGCTGCAGAAGGACAAGCTGCAACTGCTATATCGCACAGGTTACTATGCCCGCAAAGATTGAGGTTTGCGGCATACTCTTTCAGCTTTTACATTCCGCAGGGGGTTGGGAAGGCGCATCGCTGCAGACATCTGCACGTCGAGAATTCTTATGAACCGTCAAGGCGTTCATCTTCGAGTCAATGTTAATACGGCCGTTACAGCGGAATATTCCCGTGCTTTTTAGGTGGGTTCGTGTCTCGCTTGTTTTCCAGCAGGGACAGGGCGCGAATCAGTTTGGGTCTGGTGAGCGCGGGTTCGATAACCTCATCAATGAAGCCGCGCTCTGCAGCCACATAAGGATTGGCAAACTTATCCTCCAACTCCAGAATGCGTGCGTGTCTTGCAGCCTCTTTGTCCTTTGATTCGCTAATCTCTCGTCGATACAAAACACCAACTGCTCCCTCTGGTCCCATCACTGCAATTTCTGCCGAGGGCCAGGCAAAATTAATGTCAGTGCGAATG
>JALYXE010000323.1 GCA_030947265.1 Acidobacteriota bacterium | reverse complement strand
CAGGAATTCGGTCGCTCTCCGAGCACTAAGAACACCCAGATTGGATTCAGGACCGGTTCCACATAGCCGACGATGCCGGCGTCCAACGAACGAACGCCGCGGGCCATCGCGACCGTAAACAGTGTATAGGCCAAACCGATCTGGATCACACCCAGATAGATCACACTCAAGGCATCGTGGGCACTTAACCGTGGAAGCACTCTCAAGCCTACCGGTGCAGCGATGAGCACAAGCAAGAGGTTCCCATAAATTACCGATGAAGCCCGATTAACCGCACGCGATTTCGAATGACGCAGCAACAGAAAATAACATGCGAAGCAAAAACCTGATGCCAGCGCTAACAGATTGCCGGTCACGTCCTGCGGTCGCAGCTTGCCGACAAAAAAGAGCGACATGCCAAGCACACAAAGGGCTACGGTGATTAGATCTCGCGTGCGAAACTTTTCTTTGTAGAACAATGGTTCGAGAACCAGCAGGTAGACCGGCGCTGTGTACTGCAGAAAGATCGCGTTGGCGGCCGTGGTTTCCTTCGTTGCGAGGACGAAGAGGAGCAGCAACGCGGCGTAAAGCAAGGACGCCAGTGCCGTGACGCGATTCAGACCAAAGCCTTCATGCCTGGTGAAGATTGCAACTGTGATCGCCGCTAGCAGCGATCGACCAAAGGAAAGTTCCAGCCCTGAAATCGATGTCCATTTGATGAACAGCCCGCCGGTGCTCCATAGGATTGCGGCGGCCAGCACGAAGAGTAGCGGAGAAAACTTAGCAGAATTATTCGCGACCTTCTTCACTTGTTTGCTTTAGGAAGTCCAGGTATTTCCCAAAGACACCATTCCATGGTGGGATAACTATCGAGATAGCGCCCAACGCTTTTGCCTGGCAAGCCAGCCGGATCAGAGGCTTGGGCTCAGTGGTGTCAATGTAGCCAAATTCCTTTATCTTTTTTCCCTCGCGCACTGCGACGTCAGAAAGTTTTTCAGCGCCTCCGAGCACTCCCACCCAGCATGTGCCACACGATGCCGAGCGGCATTCCACGGGAATTGGACCTTCGGGGCGGCGCGGATCGATCTCGCGCCAATTGCGCGTGCGATCATCGGCAGCACCCCAGGCCATATCCTGATCGTGGTTCATCTTGTATTTCGCGCCATCGTCGGTCTCATCGTGCGTGATGGTCCACTTCTTGTCGATGGTCCTGAGAAAACCAAGCAGACCCTGGCTATCGTCTTTTGCGCGATCGCGCAGGACCTGTTCCGGTGACTTCCTGGCATATTTCTTGTCAAGCAGCATCGCGCCCGAAGCGTTTCTGAAAGCGGCGAGACCAGCTTGCTGCACGGTCATGAAGCCAACCGCGGTGATGCCAACTAAAAGTGATGCGTTCACTTTCAGCTTTTGCGCGACTTCGCGAGCTAATTTCAGGATTTGATCCGAAAGCTGGGGACTAGCTGACGAGCCAAAGTTTGCGGCAAACGCTTCTATCGCCTGCTTCACTTCAGGCCAGTAACGATGCCCATAGAGAAATTTGTGTGACGAATCGACCTGACCCTTTAGGAAATAGTGACCCTTTAGCAATAGTTGTTGAGCAAGAGCTTCAGCGTCTTCCGCCTCTTGAAAGGCGTGAAATAATGAAAGCGGATAGAAAGAAAACCAGATTTCGGTCGCGTTCTTATCAACGTCGTGAACCGAGCGCAATAATGTAGTTAAGGTGGCCGCCCACGCTTCTTCGCCGTGCTGGTTTAGATAGGTCTCAAATGTAATTTCAGTAATGGTGCTGGTTGTTGTACTCATAATAAGAAACGGTGATTATAACCACGAAGCATCGAAGTGCACAGCTGCTGGCCGCTGGGGTTAGTGTCCTAATTTGACGGCCTCATTCTCAATGAGTGGCATCCGCCTTGTCCCGCATACAAAACTCTAGTATCAGATCGCAGCGCATTCGATCACTGCCGCACTCCTGGGATTCTGAGTCGTTTCTGGTATGCACCTATGATAATTTTTGCGTGGTATCGTCGCCAAAAAGAAGATTTTGGAATCGTAGCTGCGACGTGGCTCCTTTGGCGTGTGCTTTGGCGAAGAGCGTACGTTGTCGCTAGCAACAAACTGTTGCCGACGAGACTACAGTGTCCCTGTTGTGGCTGGGAAGGAAGGCGCTTCTTTGATTACATTGAAATGGGCTATACGGTGCGCAATTGCGCCTGCCCGGTCTGTGACAGTCATCCGCGCCATCGGGCACTGTTTCTGTGGTTAATAGAAGAGTGTCGAATAAGCGAAAAGGCCGGCATTGCTTTGGTGTTTGCTCCCGAGAAGGCATTTGCTCCGCTGTGGCAGACCGCAACGAATTTGCGCGCCTACAAAATTGACATAGAACCGAGTCGGGGTGTGGATGTGCTGGCAGATCTAATGCGTCTGCCCTTCACGTCGGAGATCGCGGATTTGATGTGGTGCCATCACGTGCTCGAGCAAGTCGGAGACGATCGCATCGCACTGACAGAGCTGCACCGTGTGTTACGCTCAAGTTCGGGGGAGTTAATCGTCTCGGTTGGTTCCGCCAAGCAGGAGACGACTTTGGAGTTTGGCTTTGCCAACAAGGCTTTGTCGGGTAACAGGCGGACCTTCGGAGCTGACTTTCCCGAGAGACTGGCTGAAGCTGGATTCAAGGTGCGGCAGGTGGTTTACAACATGACAGAGAGCGAACGACGTAAATACGGGGTGTATGCAGAGCCCTTTTATCGTTGTACTAAAAACTAGTTTGCAGACTCCGGGTAATCGTATGTCCCTGCTGCAATCGATTCGTAGCGCTGAAAGCCCCGTTCCCGATCTTCCCCATTTCGAAAACCGACTAACCGCCTAAGCCTGCTTGCCCACCAGGTCAACCCTGATACTCGGGCGGCAAAAGTGGCAAGATCATCGTCGCTCGCAATCACAGTTCTGTTAAGAAAAAAGACGTCCGCGTCAGTGCCATTTGGCCCCAACATGCCAGTTATCCCGCAGGAGTAGCCTAGCGATTGCGCGAGCTTACTAATTGCCTCGGAGGTTTGCCCGTAAGGATACGACAGCGGAATGTCCTCTTGCCTGACGTGACTCAGGATAGCTGTTCGCGCGTCCGTCAACTCTCTCCTGAGCTCATCAAACGGAAGATCCAGCAGCCGGGGATGAGAGCACGTGTGAGATCCCACCTGTATTCCAGAGCCCGCCAGCTCCTGAATTTCCCGCCAGGAAAGGAAGGACTCGCCATTCGGAGGTAAACTGCCGTACGTTCGATCAGTTATGACGAAAACCGTGGCAGGTAATTTGCGCCGAGCAAGATGGTCGGCTGCAACAGTGAAGAAATCCTGAAGGCCGTCATCAAATATCAGTACTACTGAATAGTCTGGCAAACGACGATTCTCCCGCTTCGCCCGAAGATAATCGGCTAACGAGATCACGCAGTAATTGCTTTTCAGATGATCCAAATGCTCCAGGAAAAGGGGAAGCGGAATGTGTTGCTTATAAGGATCGTGACGGACCCCCCGGCTGCCAGTAACGCTGTGGTAGCACAGAATCGTGACTCTTCTTCGATTCAGCCACGAAACAAAGTTGAGCGCACACGTCGAGTGTAGCAGGGCAAAGAGAAACCTTTTCATTACCTTCGTTATGCCGGTCCTTTAATCGCCGTGACTCGGAGGCAACGGCAAAACCATCGATCTAACAGTCGATTCTGACAAGAGAGCGCGACCAAGCTAGCAAACGATTTCCAACTGTGGTGTAAGGGTAGGAAGATTACTACAGAGTGCCGAATTCGACAACAAACCAACCCTCGCGCCGGCGTCCCCGCCCGCAATGGCGAGGGCAGGTCGCCAGATCCTGTAAGCCTTCGAGGCGCACGCGGTTTTCAGCCTTTCATAGCGCCATCAGCAAGATCGCTCCATGCTCAGCGGGCGAGTCGAGCACCTCAGCGCCGGGCTGCCCGGCTGGGGACCCCGCACACCCACGCTCCCAGTGAAATTGTTGACAATAATTGGACAGGCGGAGTAAAACTCAAATTCCGCCAACTCAATAAGATCGCTGGATCAACAGACGAAGGACTTTCCAAATGAGCACCAAAGAACCAGGTTCCATTAAGTCAGGACGAACCTTCGATAGTGCCTACAGTTTTTCTTTTGCAATTGCCCTAGGTTTGATTCTCTTCATTGGAGGGCTGGTCATCACTCTCACCTTGGGCGATGGCTCAAGCGTAGGCCTTTTTTTCGGCATCCCCTTACTCCTGGCAGGATTGGTTTTGCCATTGATTTTGATGCGCGATCTCTTCAAGCAAAATGAGGTCACAGGACCTTGCCCTTACTGTGCGGCTCCTATCAAAACCTCTGACGCTACTATCAGATTAGAATGCCCGGCTTGCAAACACCTGATACTTGTGCGTGATATGAAGCTGTATCGCGGAGAAAGTTAGATCAAGGAGCGGGTTTAATGAATAGAAGCCAGCCAGCCTCTGGTCCAATAGTCATTCAGAGTCAAGGCGAAGAGAATTCCCAGCCAGAATAACGCTGACGCAAAAACCACCCAGATGAGTCGCGGGCTGTGGCGAACGTGCATGAAGTAGAGCACGACGAACGTCGCCTTAACGACCGCAATCGTCAGCGCGATGATTACATTCAGTTGTCCAGGAAAATCGTGAAGGCCTGCCCACACAGTAATAGCTGTTCCCGCTATTAAGGCGAGAAAAATCGTCACGTAGATTTTTAGTGAAACGATGTGTTCACTCATAATGAACAAGTACGACAAACATTCTTGTCTGTCTCTCCCTTCGCAACTTTCGACAGGCAGGAATGCCTGTCCTACGCAGGCGGGAACCCTATCCTACTCACCCGCCGTGTTCCAAATGCCTGCCCAGCAAGTAAAGCAAGGGAAACAGGAATATCCAGATGATGTCCACAAAGTGCCAGTAGAGGCCTGAGATCTCCACCGGGTTGTGATACTCAGGACCGTAGCGTCCGCGCGCGGCGAAATAGAGAATCACTGAAAGCAATCCCACGCCGATAATCATGTGAACGGCGTGCATGCCGGTCATAGCGAAATAAATCCAGTAGAACATCTCGACATTTTGCTTGGCAGCGCCCGGCAGAAGATGTACTCCGCTGGCGTCAAACGGACGGCCGGGTATCAATCTGCCGGGGATGAGGTGGTCCACGTACTTATCGTGGTATTCGACCGCCTTAATTGCCAGAAACGTCAGACCCAAAAGGATCGTCAACGCAAGGCAGACGATCTGGCTGCGACGCTTGCCAGTCTGTGCACTGTAAACTGCCAGGGCCATCGTGAAGCTGCTGAGAATGAGAACGCCCGTGTTAATTGCGCCAAGTGTCAACGAAAGATGGTTGCTGGCAGAGGCAAACGCTTCCGGAAATTTAGTGCGGTAAAGCGTATAAGCGAAAAACATCCCGCCGAAGAACATTATCTCGGTTACCAGAAAAACCCACATTCCCAGCGTTCCCGCTTCACGCTGCTGCTCCATGTTTTCGAAGTGATGCTGCAGCGCCGGATGGCTGGGCGCATTTTCACTTGCAACGCGTTCTACCAACTATTCGTCTCCTATTTGAAAATCTCGGGTCTCAACTCTCAGGTTTCAAGTTTCAGGTCTCAAGTTTGCCTTCTGGTTTCTGCCTTCTGCCTTCTGCTTACTTCCTGCTCACTGCTTCATCTCTAAACTTG
>JALYXE010000297.1 GCA_030947265.1 Acidobacteriota bacterium | reverse complement strand
GCAGAATGTTTCCTCCCTGCGACTCCGAGATATAAAGCTCCGGCTCATCTGCATTGTTAATGGCATAGAAACCATCACCGAAACTAATCATGCGCCAATCGTCGTTCATGATGCCGGCCGGCTCGCGAGTGCGGCTGGGTCCGGTCCATGCACCGTTGTCCTGCAGGCCGCCCATAACGTAATAGAAGGGCAGGCGATTGTCGGCATGAATCTGGTAGAACTGGCCCAGCGGAATGTTGTAGACAGGTTCCCAGGTCTCACCGCCGTCATAAGTAACGGCGATGCCGCCATCCTCTCCCACCCACATGCGCTTGGGATTTTTCGCGTCCAGCCAGAATGCGTGATAGTCGATGTGAGTCTTGCCGGTTATCGAACGAAAGGATTTACCGCCATCGATCGACTCAAACAAGGTAGAGGCCACGGCGTAGATGTGGTTCTCATTATTGGGGTCAACTCGCACACGAGTGTAATAGAAGCCTCGCGAGACGATTGATGTATTTTTGGAGACCTGCTTGAACGTGTCTCCACGATCGTCGGAGCGATAAAGCGTACCCTCTTTCGCTTCTAAAATTGCGTAAACTACATTCGGATTACTCGGAGCCACTCGCACGCCGATTCTTCCAAGCAATTTTGGCAAACCATTAGTTAGCTTATTCCATGTTCTCCCGCCATCGATCGATTTAAACAGACCCCCTTTCTCGCTGCCGCTGCGATATGTCCAGGGCTTGCGCTCAAAGCTCCACATGCCGGCATAAAGAATATTTGGATTGGTAGGATCGATTTCCAAATCGGAGACGCCATGTTCGCGGTCGACATAGAGCGTTTTCGTCCACGTCTTTCCGCCATCAGTGGTCATAAACACGCCGCGCTCATCGTTAGCACCAAAGGCATGGCCCAGCGCGCCGACGTAAACAATGTCCGGGTTCTGCGGATGAATAACGATGGCGGAAATATGCTCGGTGTCTTTCAGTCCCATGTGTTGCCAGTTCCTACCACCGTCCGTCGACTTGTAAACACCATCTCCAAACGAAACGCTGTTTCGGACATTGGATTCGCCGGTGCCCACCCAAATTACCTCCGGATTGCTGGGAGCAAGCGCGATATCGCCGATTGAAAAAGTCCCTTGTCGCTCAAAGATCGGTTTCCAGGTCACGCCTGCATTTACGGTCTTCCATAATCCGCCTGAAGCAGTTGCAACATAGACGAGGTTCGCATTTCCCGACACGCCTTCAACATCAGCCGTACGTCCGCCCATGTTGGCAGGTCCGATGCTGCGCCATTCGAGCCGCTCGAATGCTTCCTCCAATGGCGGTTTGATCTTTTCATCTTTTGCTGCGCCGGGAGTTTCTTGCGGGGTGGGTGAGGGCGTAGCCGAAGGGTCTTGCGCGAAGCCAGGTGCGGCACTCTGACTTATTAGGAGAATAAACAGACAGAAGCCGTAGATGCGTTTGCAAAGAAACATGCTATTTCTCCAGAATTTATTTAAGCGTGCAGCACAAATTAGATGACGAAACTGACCGCTGTTGCGCCCGCCCGTGCAAGGCTAGAGACAAACTGAAGTTGTCGGCCACAACGCTTTGAATTGCTAAACAGGCCGGAGAGTTTATCATTGAACCAGGTAAATGAAAGTTTTTCCCGATAAGGCCATTTTTAAAAAAGAAGGGCACCCTGACGAGGGGTGCCCTCTCCACTACCGTGCCGTCAGCTGCGTATGCCACAGCGGCTTCACTTCACTGTTGCCGTGAACCCTTCCTCCATCAGCAAAAGGACGACTGCAACCGCTGGATGCCTCTAATTGGCTTCGTATTCACGGTCAATGTCGATCGGATCAGCTCCCTCTGAGGCGACAGTCCTTATTGACATCCTTATTGAGACAACATCCTTATGGAGAATTGAACCGCAGAGCGAAACCGGATATAAAGGCCTACCAAAGCAACCAAGTTACAGGAGAACCCGAACTTGCCCCAAAGTAGACACCGTAAAACCGGAAAGGCGAAGAAGCGACCCCGGGGTCCTTATCCAGCCACGAAACCAAAACCTCCAGCGGGTCGCAATCGTCAGGCGCGAACGATTGCTATTGTAGTTGTACTGGCTCTCGCCGCCGCCGCCATCGCTTATCTAATCTCTCATCGCGCAGGAGGGAGCGGTTCGGAAGTCACCACAGCTTCGGGTTTGAAGTACACGGATACAGTGGAAGGCACTGGACCGACGCCTCGCAAGGGCCAGACGGTGACCGTACACTACACCGGTACTTTGGAAAACGGTACGAAGTTCGATAGCTCGTACGACCACGGAAAGCCCTCTGACTTTCGCATTGGCGTCGGAGCAGTAATCAAGGGTTGGGATGAGGGACTGATTTCCATGAAGGTGGGTGGCAAGCGAAAATTGGTCATCCCTCCGGCCCTGGGCTATGGACCCAATGGAAGACCACCCAGCATCCCCGGAAACTCAACCCTGATCTTCGATGTTGAGTTACTCGGAGTGAAGTAACCAGTAAACAGCAAACAGTAGACAGCAGACAGTAAACAGCCGAACCCACCTGCGTCTCCGTTTAGATAGGGCACTTGTGCCCCACCGCGCCAAGGGGGACAAGTCCCCTTTCTAAACGATGCGAGGTGTTTGTAATCTCGAGCCACGCTGGCTTGGGTAAAGCATCCTGCTGCCGTCTGCCTCCTGCTGTCTGCTGTCTACCGTTTGCTGTTTGCTGTTTGCTGTTTACTGTTTGCTATTTGATTAGTTGCACGCCTGAGAGTTAATCTGATCTGCAATCCACAAAAGCCGCCAGCCGAGGAGAAAACGCTATGGGTGCCAACACCTTAACCATTACCGACAATCGCAGTGGAAAACAGTATGACATCCCCATCGAAAACGGCACGATTAAGGCGATGGACCTGCGCCAGATCAAGACCTCTGAAGACGACTTTGGGTTGATGACTTACGATCCGGCATTCATGAACACTGCGTCATGCAAGAGTCGAATCACTTTTATCGATGGTGATAAAGGCATACTCGAGTATCGCGGCTACCCTATAGACCAGCTGGCGGAGAAGAGCACTTATCTGGAAGTCGCGTACCTGCTGCTCCATGGTGAATTGCCGAGCCAGAAACAACTGTCTGACTGGACGAGCAATATTACCTATCACACGTTCATCAACGAGAACATCAAGACAGTAATGGACGGCTTCCATTACAACGCCCATCCGATGGGAATGTTCCTGGCGACCCTGGGAGCGCTGTCAACATTCTATCCCGATGCGAAAAACATTTTTGACGTGGAATGCCGCCGCAAACAGATTTTTCGACTCGTCGCTAAGGTTCCCACTATCGCTGCCTTCGCTTACCGTCACCGCATTGGAATGCAATACGCCTATCCCGACAACGATCTCAGTTATGAAGGCAACTTCTTGAACATGATGTTCAAGACCACGGAGTTAAAATATCAACCAAACGCCGTGCTTGAGCGGGCATTGACCGTGCTCTTCATCCTGCACGCCGACCACGAGCAGAATTGCAGTACAAATGCCATGCGTAGCATTGGCAGCGCTCACACGGATCCATTTTCATCTTTAGCAGGTGCGGCGGCGGCCCTCTATGGTCCGCTACACGGCGGCGCAAATGAAATGGTGCTGCGTATGCTGAACGAGATCGGTTCGGTAGAGAAAGTTCCCGAATACATCAAGAGGGTAAAGGCCGGCGAATTTCGCTTGATGGGTTTCGGTCATCGCGTTTACAAGAACTACGATCCGCGCGCGCGCATAATCAAACAAGTTGCTGACGAAGTGTTTGAAGTGACCGGTAAGGATCCCCTATTGGATATAGCGTTGGAGCTCGAACGAATTGCCCTGGAAGACGAGTATTTCGTTAAGCGCAGGCTTTATCCCAACGTCGATTTCTATTCGGGGATCATCTACCAGGCAATGCATTTTCCGGTTGATATGTTTCCGGTGTTGTTTGCGATCCCGCGCACTTCAGGTTGGTTGGCCCAGTGGGTGGAACTGCTTGAAGACGAGGATCAAAAGATTGCCAGACCAAGGCAGGTGTATCTGGGCTATCGCACCCGTCCTTACGTGCCCATCGCCCAGCGTAAGGCGGCGGAAACTGAAGCCGTGGGAGCGTGATTTGCCGCTCTGAACATCTAGGCCAAGGCGAACTCTTGGGCCGAAACTGAAGGCTTTCGCCAAGCTAACTCCTTAGGTATTCGCCCATCAAAATTCGTGAGATCTTCTGCCGGTATGAAGAACTGCCCAGCGAAAGTATCCAAGTCCGGGGTTGAGGATTCTCGCGAAGTTTGTTTCAGCTTCGCTAGGTTGAATTGAGCGATCTCGTTTTGCGGATCCATTCCCAACACTCTTTCAAACACCTCAGTCGCTTCGTAAATACGTCCCAAGAATACTAGGCACACACCACGGTCATTAAGGTACTCGGGCAAAATGACCCCCGAATCCTCAGCTCTCTCGAACTGTTCCATTGCGAAATCAAAGCGTTGAGACCTCATATAAAATACGCCTAAATTTCCATAAGCAAGACCAAGATTCCGCCTGGTGATTTCATCCGGAAGAACCAAGAACGCCGTTCGAACATAGCCAAAGCCATCCTCAATTCTGTTGTTCTGGAACGACTCTCTACCCATAGTTGTGAAGGCCAGCACGATATTACTCCTGATCTGGGATTCGGTCTCTGGGTCTGTTTTTATTC
>JALYXE010000284.1 GCA_030947265.1 Acidobacteriota bacterium | reverse complement strand
GGTAAACACCTCTTGCATGCAAAGGATCTGCACGCCTTGCTCGCCTGCCTGCTCGATAAAGCCTAAATGCTTTTCAATGTTGAGCCGCTTAATGTCTTCAATTGGCAGGTCAGTGGGCGCGGCATTTGTGCATTGTATGAGTCCGCATTTAACTATACGTTGCATAAAAACTCCTTGGTCCAAAGTCCAATGTCCCAAGTCTAATGTCACAAGTCTGAAGGCTAAGGGCTTTCAAGTTCCGCTAACTGAGGCGTTGGACGTTGGACCTTGGACTTCTGACCTCATCAGAACGTAATAGACAGCAAAGCCGAGCGCGAAGGTTACGAACCAGGCATAAGTATACAGCGTGTCGAAGAAATCAGGATGTGCAACCTGACCCCCAGGCGTGGTGGCTGCGCGCAGGAACCCAGGCACCACGGGTGCAATGGCCAGCACCAGCGTTATTATCGCCCGGACATTGAATCCGTTTGAGTAAGTATAAGGGCCGTCAGTTTCAAATAGGCCTGCGAGGTTCAGTCGCTGTTTCCTTAACACCCAGTAGTCACAAATCAGGATGCCGGCAATCGCCCCCATCAGGCCTGAGTAACCGATCAGCCACGTAAAAATGTACGCGCCCATCGTGCCCATCAGTTTCCACGGCATCATGATGACACCAATGAGGGCGGTAATTAGCCCGCCTGTAACGTAGGAGATCCGTTTCGGATTTAGGTTAGAAAAATCGTTTGAGGGTGATACTACGTTTGCCGCCATGTTAGTGGTTAACTGGGCAGCAAAAATTACGGCGGTGGCAAAGAGAATGATCGCCACGCTGTTGAAGCGCGCCATCAGGTCAACCGGATTCGGAATCGCTTCGCCATAGATCAATAGCGTTGCGCTGGTTACAGCGACGCCGATAAACGCAAAGGCAGTCATGGTCAAAGGTAGACCAAGCGCCTGGCCGATCATTTGAGATTTCTGCGAACGAGCGTAACGCGTGAAGTCGGGTATGTTTAGACTAAGCGTGGCCCAATAACCAACTGAGGCTGTCAACGCTCCGGGAAAAATATGCCAGAAGTTGTTGTGCTGTTTCTGCAGGGCCGCAGACGCGGTCAGTACATGGCCCAGTCCGCCGGCGCGCGATGATGCCCATACGAGAAGAATCAATCCACCTGCAAGCAACAAAGGCGCCGACCACGTCTCGAGATGTTTGATTCCCTCGACGCCTTTGAGAATAATGAAAACCTGAATACCCCAGAAAAGGAAGAAAGCGATCCAGGTGTGTAGAGCAACACTCAGGATTGTCGCATCGCCCAGCAGATGCGCCCACCCTGGGGACATGACGTTGAAAAGGGCATCGATTGCCGTGCCTCCTATCCACGTCTGAATTCCAAACCAACCGCACGCCACGATCGCTCTTAGCACGGCCGGAATGTTTGCGCCCCTTGTCCCGAAGGCTGCTCGGCAGAGAACGGGGAAGGAAACTCCATACTTCGTGCCGGCGTGCGCATTGAGAATCATCGGGATGAGCACAATCGTGTTGCCCAGAAGGATCGTGATCATCGCCTGCCACCAATTCATTCCCGCTTCGATAAAGCCACCCGCGAGAGTGTAAGTGGTTATGACCACGCTCATGCCAATCCAAAGTGCGGCGATGTTCCAGGTTGACCAGGTGCGCTCTTTAATTGTGGTGGGAGCGAGGTCCCTGTTCCAGAGCGGACTGCCGGAAACATCTTTGCGCAACTCTTCAAAGTCGCGCTGAGTGATTGCAATATCTGAAGCGGTCGATGTGGTTGGCATTTACCTGGTGTTTTGTTACGGAACGCAGTCAGACTTTCCGTCAGTTCCACACTGAAAAAGATTCGGAACCTCTGTCATCGTCAACTGCCTGGTGTTGTTCCAGACCTTGGTTTGACCGTATTGGTCTTCAGTCCAGCCAAGTCGTTGTCTCTCTCGCCAGACCGCTTCAAGTGCAGCTTCTTCACCAGAGCCGAGAAGGTGATATGACTCGTGGAGAAGGATTGCCGCCCTTTCATTGTCATCAACGGCAACTGTGAAAAATTCCGGGTAAAGCGTCAGCACTTCGAAAGGAAAGTTTGTGGCGGCATAGGCGTCGTGATGGCCAACATAACCGTTCCACCAGTTATCCGTGGCTCGTAACTTAGCAAGGTGGTTGAGCACGAACACCTGTTTATCAAAACCCTTCTGTTCTAACACCGCAATCGCACTGCTGACTACCTCTCGCTGTTGCAAGCCGAGATCCGCCGACGTTAGCAGGAGGGACAGGTAGAAACCAAACAGGAGCAGGATCGTCGTACCTGATATCCAAATCAGTCGCCGGCCGAGTCCGCGTTTTTCTACTTTGTTTTCGACGGGTTCATCGACGACCCCGGCGGGGCCGTTGCCCTGCAAAGATGCGCCACAACGTCGGCACGCGTCGTCAGTATTGGCGTTGACCAATCCGCAATCTGGGCACTTAGTCCTCTCCATCCCGAACCCAACCCTGCTCGAGTGCTTTGCTGTCGGAGTCTTCTGAAGGGTTTCAAACAGGGCGCATAGTAAGCTAACCGCCAAGGGAGCGACAAGTGTTTTGGTTGATACGACTCCAGGCGGCGGCAAATGGGAGAGACCGAA
>JALYXE010000283.1 GCA_030947265.1 Acidobacteriota bacterium | reverse complement strand
CCCGAATATTCATCCTGAGCACCTCAAGCTGTTGGAGGAGTGGCTCAAGAGCTACCGGCCGGAGGAGCTCTTCGATGAGCAAGGACGCCTGAAACCAGAACTCGCCGAACTTGCGCCCCAGGGCGAGCGGCGCATGGGCGCGAATCCCCACGCCAACGGGGGCATTCTTCTCCGCGATCTGCGGATGCCGAATTTCCGCGACTACGCGGTCGATGTGCTCTCGCCAGGGATACGAGGCATCGGCGACACACATGTGCTCGGAGGTTTCCTGCGCGATGTGGCGAAACTAAACCTTGAGCAGCGAAATTTTCGGATCTTTGGCCCTGACGAGACACTCTCCAACGGCCTGGAAGCCGTCTTTGAAGTAACCCAACGCCAATGGGACGCGGCGACGGCGCCCATCGACGAATTTCTCGCGCCCACTGGACGCGTGATGGAAATGCTCAGCGAGCACCAGTGCGAAGGCTGGCTTGAGGGCTACCTGCTCACCGGGCGTCATGGGCTGTTCAACTGCTACGAGGCGTTTATCCACATCGTCGATTCAATGTTCAACCAACATGCCAAGTGGCTGAAGGTCACGTCGCACCTGCCGTGGCGGCGCAAGATCGCGTCGTTAAACTACCTGCTTGCTTCGCACGTCTGGCGCCAGGACCATAACGGCTTCACCCACCAGGATCCTGGTTTCATCGACCATGTCGTGAACAAGAAGGCGGAGGTGGTGCGGGTTTACCTTCCGCCGGATGCAAACTGCCTGCTGTCAGTGATGGATCACTGTCTGCGCAGCCGCCATTACGTCAACGTCGTAATCGGGGGCAAACACCCGGCGCCGCAGTGGCTGTCGATGGATGCTGCCATCAAGCACTGTACCGAGGGCATCGGCATATGGCAGTGGGCGAGCAATGACCAAGACGTCGCGCCCGACGTGGTCATGGCCTGTTGCGGCGACGTGCCCACGCTGGAAACGCTCGCCGCCGTCTCGATTATGCGCGAGCATTTGCCTGACTTAAAAATCCGGGTGGTCAACGTCGTCGACCTCATGAAACTGCAGCCGCAGAGCGAGCACCCACATGGGTTGAGTGACATGGATTTCGACGAACTCTTCACCAAGGATAAGCCGGTCATCTTCGCCTTCCATGCCTACCCGTGGTTGATCCACCGTCTGACCTACCGCCGCACCAACCACGACAACATTCACGTCCGCGGCTACAAAGAAGAAGGCACCATCACCACGCCCTTCTACATGACAGTACTGAACGACCTGGACCGCTTCCACCTCGTGATGGACACCATCACCCGCCTGCCCCAGACCGGCTACAAGGGCATCCACCTGATGCAGCAACTGAAGGAGAAGCTAATCGATCACAGGCAATACATCGAAAAATATGGCCAGGACATGCCGGAGATCCGAGATTGGAAGTGGGGCACCTGACACAGGAAAAAGGAACTAACCCGGGCTCCCCTACGAGGTGGTGGACTGCACTTGATGTAGCAAAACTGCAGCGAATTGGAACAAATAAGCTATTCTCTTCTTGAATTCCTGTCGAAATTGCGTTTACCTCGCGACTCTTGTCATTTCTCCCGTACAACTTATAGCTATTTAATTCAGAAGCTGTTAACCCAAGAAATAATTGACTTGACAAACGGGAACTGGGGACTAGAGTTATCCCAAAATTAGCGAAGATAAAACGAATAGCTTTTAGTTTTAGTTTCTTAAATTCATACAACTTTCGAAAAATAGTTTAAAGATCTAAAGCCCGGACTAGGTGCGAGACGTAGTCGGGGAAAGAGTCGCGCTTAAGTGTCGCCAATCTAGTCGGCACCGCTTTTCGGTTTGGAGAAAACACTATGCACAATCGCAGAATGTTCATTTTTTCGGTAAGGGCCCGCTTTGAAAATGTACTTGTGAATCTAGCGAACGTTAATTGCCGCAAACTTGCTTTGGTTTTGTTGTTTTCTGCAATACCAACCTGCTTGCTTTCGCTTTCAGCTAACGCTCAACAGCAGCAACCGCCCCTCGATTCCAAAGCAGTCGCCGTGCTGCATCAAGCTCTGAGTAGCGCCGGGGGGGTACCAGCCTTCAATGCAATCTCCGACTACATCGGGACGGGAAGTATCACTTACTACCAGCCTGAGACTGTGCAAGGAAACGTGACAGTTCGCGGACGAGACTTGGATTACTTTCGAGTGGACGCGAGCCTTCCAGTCGGGGATCGTTCCGAAGCCATAAGCGACGGCGAGATGACTCTAAAGTCGCCGAAGGGAACAGTCGACCAGGCTCAATGGCAGGCTCCAATTGCCCCAAGTAGAATTGTTCTTCCCTACCTGCTTTTGGCTAGCATTGTGGATAGTGACGCCTACAGTCTTTCGTATCAAGGTCTCGCCAAGTTGGACGGCAAATCCACCCACCACATTCAAATTGAGCTCATTGCGCCTGGACAACATGATTCGGATCTCGCTTCCCACGAATACAAAATGATCGATTTTTTTATCGACGCCTCGACGTTTCAGGTGATCATGATGCAGGATGTGATTCCCAATCATACAGCACGTAAAATTCGATATTCAGATTATGCACTCGTAGGCGGGGTGCTGGTTCCACTTTCAATTAGTGAAGAATCCGGCGGATTACCAACGTGGCTAATCCATTTGGAGAAGATATCGTTTAACTCGGGGTTACAGGTCTCAGACTTTCAGCAAAGTGCAACTAAAGCGCGGCATTGAGGAGAGAGCCATGGCGAACCGGACCAACTTACGATTCAGTAAGACGTTTTCAAGTTATGTAGTGGCGCTGCAGGCCCGTCGATTGGTTGTTTTTTTCTTCCTTTTTGCCTTAGCAGGATCCTTAGGCC
>JALYXE010000080.1 GCA_030947265.1 Acidobacteriota bacterium | reverse complement strand
ATTTTGAGTATGTGCTTATTACCAACCACCGCAATTTCATCAAGCACTCTTTCTTCTGGCGTCATGTAACCATGCTCTTCGGCGAAAGCCTACTGACAAGCGAGGGAGACTCATGGCTGCGCCGGAGAAAGTTGGCGGCGCCAGCCTTTCACGGCCGGCGGATCGCGAACTACGGTCGGGTGATGGTGGATTACACTGAAAGGATGCTGGCCGGGTGGCACGATGGAGAAGTCCGTGACATCCATCAGGAGATGATGCGTCTGACAATGGCGATCGTGACCAAGACCCTGTTTGACATCGAGATGACCGGTGACGTCGCAGACGAGGTCGGGGGCGCCTTCGACATGGCCAATGAAGAAATCGGCGCTCGTTTCCGCAGGCCATTCAAGATTCCGGAGAGCATTCCCATTCCAGGCAACTTGCGTTACCGAAAGGCCGTCCGCAGGCTGAATGAACTGGTTTACGGCATCATTAAAGAGCGTCGGCGCAATGAGGGCGACCGCGGCGACTTGCTCTCAATGCTGCTGGCCGCCCGAGATGAAGACGGCAGCGCGATGTCAGATGAACAGTTGCGAGACGAAGTGATCACGCTGTTTGTTGCCGGGCACGAGACGACCGCGCTGGTCCTTTCCTGGACCTGGTATCTGCTGTCACAACATCCTGAAAAGGAAGCGAAGCTGTTCACCGAACTGGATACTGTTCTGGGCGGCAGGCTGCCTGCGGTGGAGGACATGCCGCGGTTGTTGTATACGGAAATGATCGTCAATGAATCAATGCGTCTTTACCCGCCTGCTTACGCGTTCGGACGCGAGGCAGTCGCTGACTGCGAGATAGGCGGCTAACATATTTCCCGCGGCACGACGCTCTTTATTAGCCCGTGGGTGATACATCGTGACGAAAGGTATTTTGACAACCCGGAAGACTTCAAGCCGGAGCGATGGGAAGACGATTTAGCCAAGCGGCTACCAAGACTGGCCTACTTACCTTTCGGCGGCGGACCGCGCATTTGTATAGGTAATTCATTCGCAATGATGGAAGCAACTCTGCTGGTCGCCACAATTGCGCAGAAGTTCAACCTGAAACTCGCTCAGGACCAGTCAGTGATACCGTTTCCATCGATCACATTACGCCCGCTTTCGGGAATGCGGATGATTGTTTCGAAACGATAGACTTCACAACGGCAAAGGCGCGAAATGCAATAGCATGGGGCAAGCCCCAGGCTAGCGTCGCTAAGATTTTGAAGCGCTGACGGCGCGCAATATCATGTGTTCACTTGAGACTACTAGTCACAGCGCGGGGCATTATTTCGCGCTTTCAGCGCTCAGGAGCATTAAACCGCTCCCACCTGGGCCGATGATCCCAGGATTTGACATCTCGCGCCCTTGGCGCTTGGAACTCTGGTTTTCATTGGTAACACAGATTGGGTGGTTATGGATTTTGATCTTGAGCGGGGGCGCGCTGGCGCTTTGCCCCCTTCCCAACCTGAGAGGTAACTACTGTCTTGTGCTGCAGGGGACGCGCAATAAAAAACCCCTCGTCCTCCGCCGTTCGTGGGCGCCGCTGAAGCGCAGCGGAGAATTCCTGAAGGATACCGTCAAGAAATGAAAGACCATATACAGAGAATGCGTTGCGTGTTTTCTCCAGGCCAGGTCTGACCAGCGCTCGCAGCGGACCAGCACCAGCATGCCTCTCATCGACAACTTGTCGCCGCGTGCAGTTGTCGTCCGGCCGCTATAATCGAGCACCGAGTGCCTTTCAGTGTGAAGCGTTCGCTGATGCCGGGCATTGATGTCGTCCCTCTTCTCACCTGATCATGGCATGAATCCGACGCGCCGCAGTAAATCTTGAAAGCGCGCATCGGAGCGCAGATCGTCAAAACGCGGGTCAACCTTGAGCAGAACAATATTGTATTCGCGGTTCTCGTAGGCCTTATTCAGTTCTGCGAATGTCTTATCTTTTTCGCCGAGTTGAGCAAACCATGTTGCCAGGGCGTACGGTGTTGCGTTAGACAAACGATATTCACCGGTCATTGCTCGCAGAAATCCTTGCCAGCCGCCTTTGGCGAAACTTTGTTTAATTACCGCCGCATTTTCCGGTTCGCCCACTAGTTCTTGAAATCTTGCGAATTCTTCAATCGTTTCCGGATATCTACCTTTTAACTGATACGCTAAGCCCAGGCTGACATGCACCGTCGCAAAATTGGCATCCAATTCAATCGTTTTCTTGAATTGGGCGATGCTCGCATCGTATTTTCGAGCGTAAAGCAGACTTTCTCCGTAAATGCGACTGATGATGAGTGAAAGCGGATCCAGTTCCAAAGCTCGCTGAAATTCGGCCGACGCTGCTTCACGTCTGTCGAGATACATCAATAGTTCGCCGTAATACTGATGCGCCGTCGCATAGTTCGGATTAAGCTCGATGGCGCGCTTAAATTCGTGTTCCGCTTCGGCGAAATCGTAATCATAAGTGTTCAAAATCAGTCCGAGCGCAGCGTGCGCTTCCACCAACTGGTCATCGAGCGATAAGGATTTCAGCGCGGCTTCTCGCGCTTTCGGCATCGCTTCGCGCGGGGGCGCAGCTAAATAAGGTGAAAGCAGCGCATAAGCATCTGCAAGGCCTGCAAAGGCGAGCGCGTAATTCGGGTCAACGGCAATTGCCTTCTCGAAATACTCGATTGATTTTTGCAAATCCTTCGGCGTGCGCTTGTTCCAATAGAAACGCCCTTTAAGATAAAGCTGGTAGGCTTCTGCGTTTTCCGTGTAGCTTTTGGCAAGTTGTCGCTGGTCAGCGCCCGTCAACTTCAAACGCAGGTTGCTCGAAACTTCCTGCGCGATCTCGCTCTGCAAAGCCAAAACATCCGCGAACTTGCGAACATATTGCTCGCCCCAGATACGATGATTGTCATGCGCGTCGTCCAGCGAGACGTTGATCACGAGTTGGTCGCCGATTTGTTTGACACTTCCCGTCAATACGGCTCGCACGTTCAATTCGTTGCCCACTTTTTGCGCGTCTTGCGCCCTGCCTTTGTAACGAAAAACGGAACTGCTTGACATCACCCTTAACCCGGACAATTGCGACAAGCGATTGATCAAACTTTCGCTGATACCGTCTGATAGATACTCGGCGTTCGGGTCTTTCGTGGCGTTTCCAAAAGGCAAGACGGCAATCGAGTCAATCGTCTCGGTGCTTGGTTGTTTATTTGAGACGTTGCCTCGTGTGAAATAGTAAAGACCCGCGATGCTGATCGTCACAACCAACAGTGCGGCGCTGGTGACGAGTTTGTGATTTTTTATTTCGTCCGCGAGATTCCTCACACTTGAAGTTGTTCGCGCGCGTTGAATTTTCGTCACCGCCGCCGTATTGCCCGCTATCGCTTTCGTTGGTCCCGTGCTGCGTTCGAGCTTTGCTTCAAACTCCAGATCCTGTTTAAGGTCGCGCAGATCAATCAGTAAATCTTTGATGTGTTGATAACGCTCATCACGGTTTTTCCGCAGAGCCCTGGCGACAATTCGCTCCAACTCTTTGGGGGCATCTGAAGATGATTGCGAAAGCGGCGCAGGTTCTGTTTTCAAAATCGAGGCAATACAATCGCTGATTGTCTCGCCCACAAAAGGCAATCCTCCCGTCAGCATTTCGTACAACACAACGCCTAAACTGAAAATGTCCGTGCGCGCATCAACCTCAAGCCCACGCGCTTGTTCGGGTGACATGTAAGCGACAGTTCCCAGCACCAGGCCCGGTGTCGTCTGCATTAAGGTGAGCGTCGAGGCTCCGACATCTGCGGGCGAGTTGTCTTTCTTCTCGGCGAGCTTCGCCAAACCGAAATCCAGGACTTTTACCAAGCCGTCTTCGCGCAACATGACGTTTTCCGGCTTGATGTCTCGATGCACGATGTCGAGTCGGTGTGCAGCGCCAAGCGCGGCGGCGATTTGCATGACGATATCAAGGGTTTCTGCAATCTCCAATCGCGTCGTCTGCAATTTTTGGCGCAGCGTCTCGCCTTCAATGAACTCAGTGGCAATAAAGTGCGTGTCGCCTTCCGCTCCGATTTCGTGAATGGTGATTATATTCGGATGATTAAGCGCCGAAGCGGCTTGCGCCTCTTGCTCGAAACGATGCAAGGATTCACGGTTGTTGATTAAATCAGCCGGCAAAACCTTAAGCGCGACTTGACGATTGAGCCGTGTGTCGATTGCCAGATAAACTTCGCCCATCCCGCCCGCGCCGAGTTGTGATTGAACCTTATAACGTCCGAGAATTGTGCCGGGGAAAAGGTTCATACTTATAAATGATAAGTACTGCTACACTCTAACAATAACTTTATAATGCTAACCAAAGTCAAGAATTCGGACAATGCGTGGCCTAAGAACGTAAGTATGAAGTGAGGTGTTTTGATGATCGCCGACAGCTCATTCGGGGGCAACGCAAAAGCATTTATTAATTGCCTAAAGCCCTTCGATAATTAATCCTGGACACTTAAGGAGGCTCCGATGGAAACCACGCGTAAATTAGTCCCAGCGCTGGTCGCAGCGCTCACTCTACTCATCGTCGCGAGCAACGCTTCGGCTCAGCAATCTCAGGCCCGCCTGCGAGACGCTATAGTTCAAGCGAACCAGAAGTTCATGGCTGCATTCGCGCGTGGCGATGGCGTCGCCCTCGCTTCCCTTTATTCCCAGAGCGCGCAAGTATTACAACCTAACGGCAATATTGTCAGCGGCACGCATGGGATACAGGCGTTTTGGCAAGGGGCGATTGACTCCGGTCTCAAGCAGGTCAAGCTTGAGACTGTCGAGGTGGAAGGCATGGGCAGCATGGCAGCGGAGGTCGGGACGTACACCATGCGACGGGGGAGTGGTGAAGTGGTCGATAGTGGCAAATACATCGTTTTGTGGAAACGAGAGAAGGGCAAGTGGAGGTTGCACCGTGACATCTGGAACAGCAACACCCCTCTATTAAGTCAATAATCAGCATGTTGAGCGCGGGGCAAACTTAGCTCCTGCGTAAGGTGGCAAATATTATTATGTGTCGAAACATTAAAACCCTGCACAACTTCAGACCGCCGGCGACAGACGAAGAAATTCGCGCGTCCTCGGTGCAATTCGTCCGCAAACTCAGTGGTTTCACAAAGCCCTCCAAAGCCAACGAAGCCGCTTTCAACCGCGCCATAGACAAGGTGGCGCAAGCAGCACATGAACTCCTTGAATCTTTAGTGACAAACACTCCTCCTCGGGATCGTGAAGTTGAAGCTTCAAAAGCTCGTGCCAGAACGGCGGCGCGGTTTCGGCCGGCCGAAGTGAGACAGGCCACTAGAGTGGATTAGGCTGCTGCGGAAAGGAATCTTCCATGACTACCGAACACGAGAGCATGATGGGCATTCTCAAATTGTATGAGTTGCGATCTGAGGAGACTATGCGTCGGGCACGTGATTGGTTTGCAACAAGCTTTTATCCTGAAAACACGCAAGACATTCTTAATGTGCTCATAGCGAACACAGTGCCGATTTTCGGATGGTCGCGTCGTATTGGGATATGGCGGCGGCGTTTGTCGTTTTCGGAGCTATCAACGATGAGATGTTCAATGCGATAAATACAGAGCATGTTGCTGTCTATGCTAAACTTCAACCATTCCTCGCGGAGACTCGCGCGATGCCGGGTATGCCGCCTTATTTATACCTGAAGCATCTTGAGCCGGTGGTGCTCCGGATACCCGATGCCCAGGAACGAGTGGCGGTAATGCGGCGGTACATGAAGAGTCGCCGGATGGAATCGCAAGCAAAAGCAACAGCCTAAGATTGCAAACTTCTGACCAGTTAAAATCATTCCGTTCGGCACGCCTGCATAGCAAATCGTTAGGTGGCCGCTGCGTCGCGTCAACCATGCGTGGCATGTCCATCCACAGGTACGCAGATTACACAGATTAGAAGAGAACGGATCTTTTCGCAGATCATATCCTGTCGGTTGGTCTTCAGTTCGTCTTCTGCGTCATCGGTGTAATCTGCGGATTAGATTAGATACAATCACGACATGAAACGTTCCGGAGTTGCAGACCTTCCTCTTCATGGCGGCCGCGTCCCGCAATGGCTTGCGGAAAGAATGACTAAACTGGGCACCGCCATCACCGAAAATATCGTCCAGGAGTACGGCACCTCAGCCTTCCTCTCACGCCTCAGCGATCCCTTCTGGTTCCAGGCATTCGGCGCAGTGATGGGTATGGACTGGCATTCTTCAGGCATCACCACCTCCGTCATGGGCGCTCTCAAACGCGGACTCGCGCCGCGAGCCAATGAACTCGGAATCTACGTCTGCGGTGGACGCGGGAGGTTCTCACGAAACACGCCGCACGAGTTGCGCGCACTTGCAGATTGTCGCGGGTTCGATGGAGACGCTCTAGTCCGGACTAGCCGTCTTACTGCACGAGTCGATAACAACGCGATCGTCGATGGATTTCAAATTTACCTCCACAGTTTTGTTGTTGCATCGAATGGTGAATGGGCTGTTGTCCAGCAGGGTTTGAATGATCACACCGGCATGGCTCGCCGTTATCACTGGCACTCGGCCTCAGTCGGGGACTTCGTTGCTGAGCCGCACACTGGAATAGTTGGCGAGAATCAAGGGACGATCATGAATCTCGTGGATGCCGAAGCGAAGCCCGCACAGGCGGCACTCCTCAATATTGCTCGCGAACATCCAGAGAAGACTCTAAAGACTCTAAGGGCGACTCTTTCCGAATTTCGCCACCTTCGCATGCCTGCGCATCACGACGTGCGTGTGGCTGATGTAGATCTGAAACGACTTGGCGCCGTGCTCGCCGTCGCGTACGAACGCGACCTCCATGACTTCGCCGAACTTCTACTTCTGGAGAAGCTTGGCGCACGCACTCTTCAGTCGCTCGCCCTAGTGGCCGAAGTGGTTCACGGTGCACCCAGCCGCTTCAACGATCCTGCTCGCTTTTCATTTGCGCATGGCGGCAAAGACCGTCATCCTTTTCCGGTTCCCTTGAAGACATACGACGAATCCCTCAACTTTCTCCGCAAGGCGCTCGACCGCGCAAAGCTTGGCAGCGATGGCAGACCTGGGGGCGGGCTTGAGAAACGTGACAAGCTCGATGGCTTCCGCCGCCTTGAACGCTTCGTTCGTGGTGTCGAGACGCGACTCAAACCAAATGCTAACTTCGATGCGGTCATTGCCCACGAAAACGCAATCTCCCCATCCCTCGACGGCCGTTCCGTCTTGGGCGACAAAGCGAAGCAACACAGCACCAGGCAACGCTTCTACAACAACTCCAGACAGCAGCGTCTTTTCTGATTTTCAAGGAAACGACTGATCGCTGATGCCAACAAAAGGTGGATGAGTGGATGCGGTAAATTCTCGGCGAACTGCGGAGCGCACGTTCAAACTGCCCCATCTGGTTAATTCTGGGCCCTGACATTTTCGCTTAATTTTATGATCGCGGGTCGTGAATGCGCCGGATGCTAGAGTGAACTTCACTGATAATCACCTGAACCGGTCCTCGCTTTTGCAACCCTTTGATTTTTACTTTGCTTTTAGTTACATTCTTTTCTACTTCCCCCCGGTCAGGTCAGATCACCCGACACAAAAAGCCGATCGGAGAAAATTACTGCATCTAGGCAACTATCACGAAGGAGCTGATTATGAGCATTAGTGGAATCAAGAAATTTCGATCATTTGGCCTGGTCGGCGGCCTGTTTCTGTTATTAGCAGGAGCGACGATAGTTTTTGGGCAAGCCCCAAGCGCTCAAACCAAACGGGACCGAGTCACCAGCATACGTTCCATTCCGAATGGTGCGAAGATGAAGTTTAGGGGTGTGGTCATTGGACGCGAGGCCGACGCCTTCACCATACGCGATCGGAGCCGCGAAGATTATCAGGTTCTCGTCACTGACCGCACGAGCATCAAGACCTATGGAGGTTTCCTTCGAAGCGGCAAGAGATATCCTGTCAATGACCTTTTGCGAGGCCTGATAGTGGAAGTCGAGGGACGAGGTGATCCCCAAGGCCAGCTCGTTGCAGAAAAGATCAGGTTTAAGGAATCGGACATGAGAGCCGCGATCACAACCGATACGCGCGTCAATCCGGTTGAAGCAAACCAGGAGCGGATGGCGGGCCAAATGGATGAGCTCTATGCCGTCGCCGCTGAAGCAAGAAACGAAGCTAATGCTGCAAACGAACGCATTTCCTCTCTGGATGATTACGACGTGCAGGAAGCTGTAGCAGTTAATTTCAGAGTGAACAGCGCAGCGCTTTCGCCGGAAGCGAAACAACAACTTGACGCGCTGGCGGCGAAAGCTATGAACACCAAAGGATATGCGATCGAGGTATCGGGTCATACGGATTCGACCGGCAGCGAGGCGAAGAATTTTCGATTGAGCCGGGAGCGTGCAGATTCAGTGGTCCAATATCTTGCAGTGCATAATAGAATTCCCCTGCGCCGTTTTATCTCGCCAATGGGTTACGGCAAGACGGAAGCCGTGGCAGACAACACGACTGCAGCTGGACGCGCGCAAAATCGGCGTGTGGAAGTTAAGATACTTTTGAATCGCGGCATGACTCGGCCCGCGCCAGCCGCGTCCTCCGACAAACCTTAGCAGGGGTTTCGGCAAACAAATACGGGGCCCGGAG
>JALYXE010000237.1 GCA_030947265.1 Acidobacteriota bacterium | reverse complement strand
GCGCGGAAGGGATCGTCGGAGGGAGGCATGAACACTCGACCCATCAGGTTGATAACAGCAACCTGAGTGTTCTGGATCACTCCGGTCCACATCCCGCTTCCGGGGGTATTGGGAGGATAGTTCGCAGGTCGGATCAACCGTGGCTGCTTCGCTATGTAGCCGATAGCCTCTTTTTTATCGAAGATGTGATTGCCAGAGCTCATCACATCGATGCCGGAGGCAAATAGCTGTTCGCATAAGGAAGGTGTGACAGAAAACCCGCCCGCCAGGTTTTCGGCGTTCATGATAGCAAGATCGATATCATGTTGTTCGCGTAGATCCTGAATACGCTCCAACACCGCCAGTCGGCCAGGCTTCGCAACGACGTCACCAATCATCAGCACTTTCATAGGAAGTAAATCGTCAATCGTAAGTCATGAATTGAAGAATCCAAGCGAAATTGGCGAACACTAAAAAGCCGCAAATCACAAATTCGAAATCGCTAATAGAAAATCTATTTACGATTCACGATTCACGATTTACGGATGGTTGGCAGGAGGGAAATCCGCGTTGGTCGTTCCGAAGCCGTAATTGAACCTGCATGACAGGTGGGTGACCTGTTTTGGCCGCAGCCTCTGGCAATTCTTAACGCTGAAGAACTGCACTGGCAAGCGGCATCGGTCTCCCATTTCAACGGCGTTGGCTCAATCATCGTTACTCGGTGACGGGCCCCGCAGACTTTATCCCTCCGCCGCCGGGGATACTAGCACAAGACCACGTCGAAAGGTAAATGACGCGACAAATCGAAGTTAGATGAAGGATTTTAAACTGCAAAAGCCGTAAGGGCTTAGGTGAAAGCAATTCTTCCCGTCTCGCCTTTTTCGTGCTCGATATTGCTTCGCACTTTCAACAAACGATCGAGCATTTCGGCGCACTCAGCGCTGCGGGTGGCAAGCTGGGCATCCGCCTCCTCATGTGTTTGCTTGAGTCGGTGTAACTCATCGGCTATGTGCAGCGCGGCCAATATAGCTACCTTCAGGGAGTCTACTGTCAGGGTGCCGGAGGAGATTTCGCGCATACGGCTATCGACAAAATCGGCGAGTCGCGTGAGGTATTCAGAGTCGCCGTCAGAGCGGATATTGTACGTTTGATTATAGATTTCGACTCTGATGGTTGGTGCGGCTGTGGTGGTAGTTTCCATACTGCTTTTTCCAGGGATCGTGGCGATTCCAGTGGTCATCTAAGCTCCTCCGCCATCTCGGGATCGAGCGCCGCAACGGCATCTAACATGGCTTCAACCTTTGAGCGTATGACATCGCGTTCGGCGAGAAGTGCCTCTACTTGTTTTTCAAGTCGCAGTTGTTCGTCAGGAACGCTGCCACGGTTGCGCCGCATCAGCGAGAGCTCTTTTTCCAGGCTCTCCTTCTCCTGACGGAGAGTCTTGGTAAGCTCGATCGTGCGATAGATCTTATCTTCTAGATGCGAGAATTTTTCTAGTCCGGACAATCCGACCATCAGCCTGTTGTACCCCAACTATTGCTAGTTTCAAACCTCCGCGATTATGCGACTTCACGCCAACAAGCGCAAGACTGTTTGAGCGGTTGAATGCGATTTATTTTTCAGTGCAACTCAGCGGTGAATTGTTTTAGCAGTGAATCAATCAATCCGCGATGTCGCGCTTCAACTTCCTCGTCGCGCAAGGTCCGTTCGTCTGAACGATATTCTATCCTCAGCGTCACTGACCGCTTACCTTCAGGAATGCCGTGGCCCTCGTAGGTGCCGACTAGTCTTGTTTTGGAGTAATCGGCAAGGCGTTCCGAATCAACCGCCTGAACCAACTCCGCGAGACTCACCTCGCGGTCAACGATCACGGTCACATCGCGTACTACAGAAGGATACCTGGGAAGCGGTTTGTATTGAATTGGGCGTTGCTCAGAATCAAGCAATACTGATAGATCGAGCTCTGCAAGATAAACTGGCTGGCGGAATTTATAAGACGATGCGATTGATTCAGACAACCGGCCGATATTCCCTATTACAGTTCCATCCGCCAACATGATTTTCGCCGCCTGGCCCTCGCGCAAGTGTTTGACCCTGGCTTTAATAAAACGCGATGGTCCTAACTTTATCGCATTAACCCCGGTCTCCAGGGCACCTTTGATTTCATAGAAATCAATCTCCCGAGGCGCCTGCGCGCGTCCTTCTTCGGTTGCTCCGCCCGTGGCAACCAACGCCAGTGCATCCCGCTCGATGGGGGGTTCCGAAACTCCGGAATTTGCGAAAACGCGCCCAATTTCGAACAACCGGACGTCCCGAACGCCATGATTCAAATTGTGACGAACGGATTCCAATAGCCCGGGGAACAATGTAGGACGCATGCGAGTTGCTTCTTCAAGAATGGGGTTGGTTAGAGTTACAAAATTGTGCTTCTCGCCTTCTCCGAACAGGGCCGGGATCAACTCGAACTGGTTATCATGCGCGGGGTCAATAAAACTAAAGTTGATTGCTTCGTCAAATCCAGAGTCTTTGAGTGCACGCCGCAATGCGCGACGTTTCATCTCCGACGGCTGATATTCACCAGACATGTTTGAAGCCGGCAATTCAGACACTATATTGTCGTAGCCGACATGTCGCGCCACCTCCTCAATCAAATCTTCCTCCAGGCTGACATCAACACGCCAACTCGGGACAGCGAAAGTCAGTGCGTTATCCCCTGTTGATTTGTCAGGCGTGAAACCTAGTCCCGTAAGGATCCTGGTCATGTCGGACAAATCGACTCGAAGCGACGTAATACTCTCGACCTTTGACGGACGAAACTCTACAACACGTGGCCGCAGAGGATTCGGATAGACATCGACAGCATCAGCAGTCGCAACTCCACCGGCGATTTCGCAAATAAGTTCCACGCATCTGGCTTGGGCGTTGAGCACATTTTCGCAGTCGGCGCCGCGCTCAAAGCGACGGGAGGCCTCCGTGTCCATGCCAAGCTGTCGTGCCGTACGACGCACGGTATCCGGATCGAAGTAAGCGCTTTCAATAAGCACGTCGGTTGTAGTCTCAGAAATCTCTGAGTATTCGCCACCCATAATGCCGGCCAGCGCGACAGCGCCCGTGGCATCAGCAATGACGAGCATGTTCGGATCCAGCGTGCGCTCAATGCCGTCGAGCGTATTCAATTTTTCACTTGTTTTTGCACGACGAACAATGATTCGACGCTCCGAGAGTTTACCCAGGTCAAATGCGTGAAGCGGCTGACCCAGTTCGTGAAGGACGTAGTTCGTGATATCAGCAACGTTGTTGATGGACCTTTGGCCAATCGCTGCCAGGCGTTTTGCAAGCCAGGCGGGTGATGGCGCAATCCTGACACCTCGCACAACTCGAGCGGCATAACGCGGACAGAGCTCCGGGTCTTTGATTTCAACTGACGCGTAATCGCCGGTTTTACGTTCAGTTTTTGGAGCTTTGGACTTTGGACTTTGGACTTTGGATCTTTCAATTACCGATACTTCACGAGCTATTCCTATGTGCGAAAGACAATCCGGACGATTCGAAGGCACCTCGACATCGAGAATCGGGTCTTCTTCGCTTTCGTCCACGAAGTCGATTGCCAGACCGACCATAGTAAGCCGTTCCCTCAACTCTCGAGGAGCCGAAGTCGTAGCCGTTAGCTCGCGTAGCCAGTTGTAACTAATAAGCATCGGTCATTCGTCAGTGGTCAGTGGTCGGTGGTCGGTAGTCAATTGTCGGAGTCTGTAGCTATTTGATATACAACTGACTACAGACGACTGACCACTGACGGCCTTCAATCAAACTGTTCCAGGAAGCGTACGTCGTTTTCGAAAAGCAGACGGATGTCATCGAGGCCGTACATCAAATTGCACATGCGATCGATTCCCAACCCAAAAGCGAATCCCGAGTAAACACCCGGGTCTACTCCGGCTGCACGAAGCACATTGGGATGGACCATGCCTGACCCGCCGAGTTCTATCCAGCCCGAGTTCTTACAAATCCGACATCCCGCGCCGTCACACTTGAAGCAACTGAAATCGAATTCCGCGCTCGGTTCGGTAAATGGAAAGTAGGACGGACGAAAGCGAGTGATAGTTTTTGGACCGAACATGCGGCGCAAAAATTCGGCCACCGTGCCTTTCAGATGAGCCATGCTGATGCCCCGATCGACGCATAACCCTTCTACCTGAAAGAACATCGGATTATGTGTCGGGTCGGGCGTATCTCGACGAAACACACGGCCCGGCGCAATCATTCGCACAGGCGCTCCGCGGCGCTGCATCGCGTGAATTTGCACTGTTGAGGTCTGGGAACGCAGGGCGAAGCCGTCTGTCGTATAAAAAGTGTCCTGGAAACCGCGCGCCGGATGGTTCTCAGGAATATTCAAAGCCTCAAAGTTATAGAAATCAGTTTCAATCTCGCGACCGTCCTCAATTGCATAACCCAGCCCTACAAAGATGTCTTCAATCCGCTCCCGCAGCATAGTAATGGGGTGGAGATGCCCGACCCGTGGACGCCGGCCGGGAAGCGTTACGTCGATGCGTTCGCGTTGGGTTCGCGTAGACTCGATATGCGCGGTGAGGGCCTGCTCAACCCTCTCGATTTTGTTAATAATCTCTACCTCGTTTTGCTGGACCCGCTGCCCAAAAACAGCTCGCTCCTCCGCGGTTACGCGCCCAATCATTTTCTTACTCGCAGCAAGCGCGCTTTTCTTGCCCAGATGGCGACTTCGGAGGTCGGCGAGGGCGCGCTGTTCTACCTGTGCGGTCTCCAGACCGAGCCCGGTCAGCCGTAGAGAATTCTCCGCAAAGCTGGCAAAGCGTTCGAACTCTTGCTCGAACGCTTTGCGTGCTGTCTCAACTATAATTATTGGATCCTGGTGGCCTGGATTATCTGCCATCGTCAAATTGAACCTGGTCCTTAAGCTGCGGCTTTTTCCTTCTTATTCTCCAGAGCATTCTTGGCCTGCACGGTGACTTCCTTGAAAGCGTCCGGCTGATTAACCGCCAGGTCGGCAAGTACTTTTCGGTCCAACTCAATACCGGCAACTTTCAGTCCGTGCATGAGTTGGGAATAGTTAAGTCCATTCAAGCGTGCGGCGGCGCCGATGCGCACGATCCACAGACTGCGAAAGTCACGTTTCTTCAGCTTTCGTCCGGTGTAGGCAAAATTCAATCCACGTTCAACAGATTCTTTTGCCGAACGATAAAGCTTCGACTTGGTACCGCGATAACCTTTAGCAAGTTTTAATATTTTCTTGCGCCGTTCGAGACGCTTGTTTCCACGTTTTGCTCGAGGCATGATTCCCTTCCTCCTTAACGATGAATGCGGAATTTATGAATGATGATTGACAAGTTCACGCTGACTTCATCGTTCAGCATTCATAGTTCATCGCTTCTTAATCTCTTCCGTACGGCAGCATCGCTTCTACTCGTTTTTGGTCCGATTTTGAGACCAGAGCATCAATATCCAGCAACCTCTTTCGCTTGTTGGTTTTCTTAGTCAGGATGTGACGCGCGTGCGAGTGGCCGCGTTTGATCTTTCCGGTCGCGGTCAAGCGAAAGCGTTTAGCCGCACCCTTGTGCGTTTTTAACTTAGGCATAACGACTCCATTTCTAATTGCCGATTTCCAATTTCCAATTTTCGATTTGCCGCTGTCCAGGAGCGGTATTTCGAAATTCGGTTAATCCTGATTTACCGTCCTTCGCCCTTTGCCGGAGGCGTCTTGGACAGAGGCAGAGCGGGAGGCTGGGGAGTTGGCGGATGCTCTGCCCTGGTTGTTCCCTTATGGCGCCTTGGTCCCAGGATAATAAACATCTGGTTCCCTTCCATTCGCGGCCGCGCCTCGACTTCGCCAACATCGGCCAGATCTTTTTCCAGCTTCTCAAGGATGCGCGCACCCAACTCACGGTGGGTCATTTCCCGGCCCCGGAACCAAATGGTGGCTTTTACTTTATCGCCTTCCTCCAGCCACTCGCGCGCGTGCTTCATGCGATAGTCATAGTCGTGATCGTCAGTACCCGGTCGGAACTTCACTTCCTTGACCGTAATGGTTACCTGTTTCTTTTTCGCCTCATTGGCTTTCTTCTTGGCTTCGTACTGAAACTTTCCGAAGTCAATAATTCGGCAGACTGGCGGATCGGCAGTTGCGGCAACCTCCACAAGGTCCAGGCCTTTTTCTCTGGCCGCGCGAATTGCATCTCGAATATCCAGTACTCCGAGCTGCTCACCTTCTTCGCCTATCACTCTTACCTGGGGAACGCGAATTCTCTCGTTAATACGGGCGATCGGCAGACGTCGGTTATCCGGACGCGCGCCGCGACCTCGAAAGCCTGTAGCTATTGCTGCACCTCCTCGCGGAAATGTCCCGAGTCCAATGTCCAATGTCCAAAGTCTTTGTATTTGACGTTGGACGTTGGACATTGGACATTGGACTTATGTGTTAGTCATCGCACGCAGCTCGATAAGCTTGCGCGCCATCTCAACAAAGTCGTTCATAGACATCACGCCGATATCACCCTTTGAACGCTCGCGAACTGCCACGTTGCCATGTTCCATTTCGCGATCGCCAAGGACAAGCATAAAAGGGACCTTTTGGATTTGAGCATCGCGAATTTTAGCACCAATTTTTTCGCTCTTCAGATTAGCCTCGACGCGCAGATGGGCACCTCGCAATGCTGCCGCAACTGTCTCCGCATATTCGTTCACACGATCCGTGATCGGCAAGACAACTACCTGTACGGGCGCCAGCCACATAGGAAACGCTCCCGCGTAGTGTTCAATAAGCACACCGAAAAAGCGTTCAATGGAACCTAAGAGAGCGCGGTGCACCATCACCGGCCGATGTGGCTTATTGTCTTCCGCGATATATTCCAATTCGAAACGGTCCGGCAAGTTAAAGTCCCACTGAACGGTTCCTAGCTGCCAAAGCCGGCCTATAGCATCTTCGATCTTGAAATCGATCTTGGGACCGTAGAAAGCTGCTTCGCCTTCGATGCGTTCGTACTTGATTTGGCGCGTATCAAGAGCTTCAGCGAGCGCCCGTTCAGCCTTTATCCATTCTTCTTCTGAGCCCAGCCATTCCTTTTTCGTGTCATTACCCTTCACCGACAACTCAAACTTGATTTTTTCGAAACCAAAAGTGTTGAGAACCTGATAGGCAAAGTCGACACAGTCGTCAATCTCTTTGCGAATCTGTTCAGGTGTGCAGAAAAGATGAGCATCATCAACAGTGAATCCGCGCACGCGCATCAGTCCGTGTAACGTGCCCGACAATTCGGCACGATAAACCGTACCCATCTCGGCGTAGCGCTGAGGCAAGTCGCGATAAGACCGCTGCTGCGATTTGTAGATCGCGATGTGCATCGGACAGTTCATCGGCTTGAGCCGAAACTCAGTCTCTTCGAGAGTCGTCGGCGCAAACATTGAGTCGGCATAATTCTGCTCGTGGCCACTTATTTTCCATAACTCGCGCTTTGCAATGTGGGGGGTGTAAACGATGCTGTAGTTGCGCCGGACTAACTCCTCGCGCAGATAGTCTTCCATCTGTTGGCGAATCACCGCGCCCTTCGGATGCCAGAAAATCAAGCCCTGTCCATAAGCTTCCTGGATGGAAAAAAGATCGAGCTCTTTTCCCAAACGCCGGTGGTCTCTCTTTTCAGCTTCTTCACGTTGCTTGAGCCA
>JALYXE010000216.1 GCA_030947265.1 Acidobacteriota bacterium | reverse complement strand
GGTTGAGTCGGGTCGCTCACCGTTTCCGGTACGCGTTTGTAACTCGACGTTGCCACTACCGCGCCACCAAATACGACCCCAAGTCGCCGTAAGTTTTGCATCCCGGACCGGCGATTCATACGAACCTTGAGCTACTAACTCTTTGCCAAAGCGAAATAGTTTTCCCTGATTGCTTGAAGCCGCGTATACCTGGCCCGAACGAACGAAAAACGAGGAAATCTGTCCTTCGCTCGACTGCAAAAGAAGGGTATCCCGACCATCGTTTGTAACCGAGTAGATTCGTCCCTTATCGGCGGTTCCAATCAAGACGCTTCCCGGTTGCAATCCTGGAGCAATGGCGAATGCTGTGATTGAAGATGAACTCCATATGATGTCGGTAGCTCCGTCAGGCAGAACACGAAAGACGGCGCTACGTGCGCTCGACGTGTCGGTACGACTGCGGGCCGCTTGAGCGGTCGACTGAATTGGCGCACCAGTTTCATCGATGGGCGTGATTGTAACGGATGTGGCGGGCACATTACTGCCTTCGACGGCTGGGACCGGCGGCGCCGGAGATGGTGGCTGTCGACCAGTGGACGCGGCCTCGCTTAGCGCAAGCACGTAGATGGAGCCATCAGCCGCCGGAGCCAGCGCATGGATCTCCCGCAGGCGTGCATCAAACAAGGCAAACGCTTTGCCCTCGGGAGAAATTCGCAACACCAAACCCCCTGGATCGGTTCCGGCAATCAAGTCGCCCTGTGCGGTGACAGCCAAAGAGATGACGTGCGTCTGATTTGTCGCAATTAAGAGTGAAGACTCGGGTTTCGCACCCGCCATACGAACACGGTAGAGCTTGCCGTTGTCGCCTGTGCCAACAGCGAGCGACCCGTCGGCGAGTACTGCTAACGACCAAATATATTTGTCCGCAGGATCGAAATACACTTCGGCATGCCCATCTGGAGCGATTCGATAAACTTTGCCATCGGGCGAGGTGCCCGCATAGATCGCTCCATCTCCAGCGGCGGCCAGTGCCGTGACATCCAACTCCGGGGCGTCATAAAGCAACGAGCCCCGGCCATCGGGAGATACGCGAAAAATCTTTCCATCATGGCCGGTACCAAGATAAACGTTTCCTTGATTATCTACCGTGCTTGACCAGACAAATGCCTGCTCGCTGTTGAAGATCTCGGTGAGAGCGGGCGCTAACATTAACATACCCGTGTCGCTGATAGAGACGCCCCGCGCGTCACCTTTAAGTAATTCAGCTCGCCCACTGATTTCCCAGATAATCGGCTGCCCTGAATAGGTTGCAAAAGGCAAACCGGCGATAATAACCAAGGAAGCGGCAAGCGCAACCAGTGGTTTTTGAAATTTTCCTTCAAACATGTTTAGAAAGCTCTCAACAGATTATGCGGACCTAGTTTTCCAACCCGCGCAGCGCGCGCAGCGGGTGGAAGCATAAAGCCTGGGGTGAAGCGGAGCGGAACCCCAGGGGTTAGCGACAGGGACGAAAGCCGAGCGCGCGAAGCGTGCGATAGAGCAAACGCAGCAACTCATGATTAAAGTGCTATCGCCCACTTCGCAGGCTCTTTCTTTGCACTCCAACAATCCTGGGGTTACGCTGCGCTCCACCCCAGGCTTTATGCCATCGCCGCGCTTCGCGGGCTCAAAAACAACTCTTGCATCAACTTGCTCAGAGTTTCCTTAGGCTTAATTCCCTATATATTTTGCATACAGCGACCGCGCCATCTTAATTTCACTAGTGCCGCGGATAATCGACCGGGCATCCTGAAACACCGTTACTTCAAAATCTCCCGTGCGAAAGCGCAAAAGGTAATCATTGAATTTCACATCGCCCGTGACTTGAAGTCGTTTCGCTAGTTCCGCAAAGTCGATCTGCGTTGTCTGCACCGGCGAAATCTGCACCGCATCACGCCCGCACAAAACAGCAGCATAGTCTCCGGAAGTTGCTTCCAGCGTTGCGAAGTTTCCCCGGGCACAAGTTGGGCAGTCTGGGGCTGGTGGGCCAGGATTGATTTTCCGCCACTCATTTCGCCACACATCAAACTGCATGAGCGAGCGGTGAAGGTTCTCGGCTTTCCCCGTCAGAAGCTTCAACGCCTCAGTAACCTGAACCGCGGCAACCACGCTTATTATCGGCATAATCACCCCCGCTGTATCGCACGTCGGAGCGCTAGCCGCAGGAGGCGCCTCTTCAAAAACGCAGCGCAAGCACGGGCTTTGGTGCGGTAGGATGGTCATCGTTACGCCGTAGGATCCAACGGCCGCGCCATAAATCCAGTTCATTTTCTGCTTGACGCAAGCATCGTTGATGAGATAGCGCGTAGCAAAATTATCTGTACCATCCAATACCACGTCGCAGTCTTTAATAAGGCTCTCAATGTTTGAGTAATTGACGTCAACGATCTCAGATTCGACTTCTATCTCACGGTTAATATCGCGAATGTGATTGGCGGCTGCAATTGCCTTCGGGATGCGTTCGGACGCATCGTACTCCGTGAACATGGTCTGTCTTTGTAGATTTGAAGCTTCCACAAAATCGCGATCCGCGATTCGCAGCCTACCAACTCCCGCACGGGCCAGGCTTTCGGCTTGAGCGGAACCCAGGGCACCGCAGCCGATGATCAGCGCGCGCGCCTGGAGTAATCGTTGTTGGCCTTCCTTACCGATTCCATTGAATAGAATTTGTCGACTGTAGCGTTCATTCATTTTTCAAATTCTCAAATCTGAGATCTCAGATCGCAGATCTCAAATTTCAAATTCCTGGATCTTATCTGCAATTACAGCTGGAGCCTCAACAACTCGGCCCCCACATCCCCGTCCGTCGCGGACACAAGCGCAGACTCCGCTGCTAAAACTGTTATTT
>JALYXE010000208.1 GCA_030947265.1 Acidobacteriota bacterium | reverse complement strand
CGCGTTCTTCTTCCGCTCGTCTGCGTTCAGTAATATCCGACGAAACACCAACTACTCCCACCAGCTTTCCCTGTTCATCGAAGATTGGTGAATCTGTGATCATTACTGGAAAAACAGATCCATCTTTTCTGCGCACAAGGAACTCGCCTGACCAACTCTTTCCTTCTTTCAAACGCAAAAGTATCTCTTGAGCCTGTTCGCGAGCGGCATCAGCTGGAGTGATTTCCAAAATGCTTGAGCCCACCGCTTCGCCTGAGGTCCAACCGTAAAGCTTTTCAGCAAATGAATTCCAATAAACAACGGTGCCGTCGAGATCAGTGGCGATGACCGCCTGTTCGACCGCACTGAGGAGCCGGGCCTGAAATGCGATCTCCTGATGAAATTGTTCCCTTTCGCTGATATCTCGCAGATAGACGGAGAGACCTGTTTTCGTAGGGTATGCATGCGCTTCAAACCAAACACCCTCAACGATATTCGACTCCAGCTCAAAGTGAACCGGAATTCTTTGCTCGACAGCCTTATGAAACTGAGGGTAGAGATCCGAGTGAACCGCCCGGGGATAAACTTCCCAGATTACCTTGCCAACCAAATCCTCAAAGCTTTTACCAAACAATTCTTCTACGCGTTTGTTGACATCTACGAAACGCCACTCGCTGTCGAGTTGATAATACAAATCAGTAATGCTCTCGAGTATTGCATTGATCTTCCGATGCGACTCGCGCAGAGCGGCAAAAGTCTCATCGCGCTGGCGCATGGCTTCGCCGGTTTGAAATTCGTGCAGACGGGCGTTATTGAGAGCGATTGCTGCCTGATCGGCGAGCGCGGATAGTTGCCAATGTTCTTCTGAAGTCAGTTGGGAGCCGCGTACTATAGCCAGGAATCCATTGAGAGAACCATCCGCTAAGATTGGGACAGTTACTAATTCCTTAGGGGGACTGAGGTTGAGGTGGCGGGATAGATTCCTGATTACCGACTCCTCCATCGGACCCGAGAAATCCGGAATGCCGCCATTGTCCGGACCATGAGAAGCCCTGACACGCAGTACTCCCTCATCTTCGGCTAGAAGGAGAAGGCTCGTATCGGCTGAGCACAATTCCGCCGCGTTCACCACGATCAGCCGCAATGTTTCGCTGAAATTGAGAGAGGTTGTGATGGATCGGTTGATAGCCGCGAGGCGATCGAAGGAGCTCTTTACAGTATTTTCGTTCTTACCCATAGTTTCAATCAATTCTGATCTAATACTATACGGACTTCTTAACCCGCGCGCCCTTGCTTGAGATTTCAAGCTTGTGCAGCCGGTGATCGTGAGCACTGCCTCTGGTTTTGATAATTCGAATCGTGCGCTGCATCTCTGCTTCCTCAGAAAAATGCAGGAGCACGATATTGTCACTCATATTAGAAATTTCTTCATCGCTAATCCGCGGCACTTCAAATAGATTGTGAAGCGCATTCAAGGACCACCATCGAACGCGTCTGCAGATCTGACTTGAGTGCGCGGCAGAGACTTAAACCATCCAGGCGTGGGACCAGTATTTCCGTAACTACGATTTTAGGGCGTAACTCTCGAGCCCGCTCCAGGGCCGCGATGCCGTCGCCCGCAAACTCCACGCTGTACCCGGCTTGTTCGAGAAGAAAACGTTCGAGTCGCTGAACAGCCGGATTACGCTCAACGACCAGAATAAGGGCACGTCGAGCGGTATCTTTAGGGGGAATGGAATTGTCCTTGACGGGGGATAACATCGCCGACCTTGTACGACTGCAACCCGTATACTTCTGAGCTTTTATGGTTACGCGGGGGTATTGTGATGCTTCTGGGCAGACTATACCGTATGTCGTTAGTTGGCAAGTGAAGTTGCTGCGAGGGCGGATATCGTGGCTCGCTGACGACCACGCTGAGGTTTAAGCGCAGGCGCACGTGATGTAGAATTGACCTGCACGGCACTCCATCGCGGCTGCCCCGGTGGGGACCCCGCAATTGAGGCTCATGACAACTCCACGCAATACGCGACTCCCACCGTTCATACATTTAATTTCCAGTCTGGACACAAACCATGTCACCTGAGGCGAGCGAGCAAAAAGCAAAAACTGGAATGCGCATCGAAAGCGATTCAATGGGCGAAATTAAAGTTCCAGCGGACAAGTACTGGGGAGCGCAAACTCAGCGGTCGCTGGTTCACTTCAATATCGGCGATGACCGGATGCCGCGAGAGATGATTCGCGCGCTGGGTATACTTAAGAAAGCCGCGGCCCTGGTGAACCATGAGCTGGGCAAACTACCTGCGGACAAAGCGAAATTAATCGCACAAGCGGCCGACGAAGTGATTGCCGGTAAGCTGGACGAACATTTTCCGTTGCGAATTTGGCAGACCGGAAGCGGCACGCAGACCAATATGAACGCCAACGAAGTGATCTCGAATCGCGCGATCGAGATTGCCGGCGGTCTGATGGGAAGCAAGAGTCCGGTTCATCCGAACGACGACGTCAACATGTCGCAGTCGTCAAATGATACGTTTCCCACTGCGATGTATATCGCCGCCGGCGAGCAGTTAAATAAGTTGATCCCGGAAATTCAAAAGATCCACGACGCGATATCAGCAAAGGCTGAAGAATTTAAAGACGTAGTAAAGATTGGTCGCACACACTTGCAGGACGCCACTCCTTTGACAGTGGGACAGGAGATGTCGGGATGGGCAAGTTTGCTGAGTCGCGACATAGAACGTTTGAAAATGACGATGCCGGGATTGCTGGACCTCGCGATTGGCGGCACAGCGGTGGGTACAGGGATCAACTCGCATCCGGAGTTTGGCGGTCGCGCGGCAAAGAAAATTGCCGAGTTGACGGGTCTGCCCTTCAAATCGCATCCAAACAAGTTTGCGGCGCTCTCTGCTCACGATGAGATCATTTTTGCGAGCGGCGCATTAAAAACGCTCGCGGCCTCACTTATGAAAATCGCAAACGATATTCGCTGGCTGGCTTCCGGACCGCGTTGCGGATTGGGTGAACTGATTCTACCGGAGAATGAGCCGGGTTCGTCGATCATGCCCGGTAAAGTTAATCCGACGCAGAGTGAGGCCATCACCATGGTGGCGGTCCAGGTTTTTGGCAATGATGCGGCCATCACCTTCGCCGGCTCTCAAGGCAACTTCGAGTTGAACGTCTTCAAGCCGGTGATGATTCATAACCTGCTCCACTCGATTCGTTTGCTGCACGACTCCTCTCACGGTTTTGTCGAATATTGCATCTCGGGTATCGAAATTAATCGCGAGCAGATTGACAAGAACTTGAACGGGTCACTCATGCTTGTGACGGCATTGAATCCACACATCGGCTATGACAAAGCTGCGAAGGTGGCGAAGAACGCGCACAAGAAAGGAATCGGTTTGCGCGAGTCGGCCATCGAGTTAGGTTTCCTGAGCGGCGAGGAGTTTGACAAATACGTGAAACCTGAAGAGATGACGCACCCTTAACGATTTTCGATGGCTGATTTGCGATTTTCGATTGGTTTCTTAGTTGAACTACCATCCTTCATCCCGTAATGGAAATGCCAATCGAAAATCACAATCCAAAATCTAAAATTCATTTATGCCTGATCGAAATGATCGCGTGAAGGAAAATGTTCCCGGCGCTTACTACGTCGATTCCTCCTGTATAGATTGCGATGTGTGTCGCGATACAGCGCCGGAAAATTTCCGGCGCGATGATGCAAATAGTTATTCGTATGTCTTCCAGCAACCCCTGACTGAAGAAGAGCGAGCAGCTTGTGAAGAAGCCCTCACCTGTTGTCCGGTTGAA
>JALYXE010000204.1 GCA_030947265.1 Acidobacteriota bacterium | reverse complement strand
GGGTGGTGTTGTTGCTCTCATTGGGAGCACTGGCAACACAGAGCTGATTACAAGGAAGGCCCGGTTTGGGACAAAGAGGACTACGAGATTGCCGCCAAGTCGCAAGCGGATCAGATCAGGCGTCTGCGAAATCATCCCAGCCTGCTGGTATGGCTAAACGGCAGCGATAATCCGCCACCGCGGGATGTCGAGCAGATGTATATAGACGTCCTTAAAAAGTACCAATGGCCCAATCCTTTCCTTTCGTCGGCGACGGCAAAGGAGGCCGAGATGACAGGTGTTACGGGAGTGAAAATGGCGGGGCCTTACGAGTGGGTACCGCCTGCCTATTGGTTGCTTGATAAGCAAGCAGGCGGAGCACATGCTTTCGCTACTGAAATTAGTCCCGGCCCGGCAGTCCCTCCGATTGAGAGCTTGCGCCGCATGATTCCTAAAGAAAGGCTTTGGCCTATCAATGAGTTTTGGAACTATCACGCCGGCGGTGGTCAGTTTAAGAACCTGAAAGTTTTCACTGAGGCCCTCAACGCCCGCTACGGTGCCGCCAAAGATGCGGAAGACTACGCGATGAAGTCCCAGTTGATGACTTATGAAAGCCAACGCGCGATGTTCGAAGCTTATGGCCGCAATAAGTACGGCTCGACCGGCGTGATTCAATGGATGCTTAACAACGCGTGGCCTTCGATGATCTGGCATCTGTACGATTATTTTCTGATGCCAGGGGGCGGCTACTTTGGGACGAAAAAGGCATGTGAACCGGTTCATGTGCAATATTCCTATGACGACAAATCCGTGGTTGTGGTTAACACCACCAATCAGGCCCTATACAATCTAAAGGTGACGGCGAAGCTGTATGACATTGATCTGATCGAGAAGTTTTCCAATGTAAGTAGTCTTGATCTGCCGGCTGACAGCAACGCCAAAGCGCTCATGTTCCCTCAGTTTCAGGGTCTGTCGTCGACTTATTTCCTGAGGCTTGTTCTTGAAGATGACAATGCACGAACAGTAAGTTCAAACTTCTACTGGCTTTCTACAAAAGATGACGTGCTTGATTGGCAAAAGTCCACCTGGTACTACACGCCTACAAACTCCTACGCGGATATGACCCAACTGCAGAAACTCCTGCCGGTGAAATTGATTCTATCAACCAATGCGGTCCGCAGAGGTGGAGATGATATAGCCCATGTAACTTTGTCAAATCCCAGTAGCAGTTTAGCCTTCTTCATTCATCTACAAATCAAAAAGGGACGCAGCGATAAAGATGTCCTGCCCGTTGTCTGGCAGGACAACTATCTCACCTTGATGCCTGGGGAGAGCAGAGAGGTAACGGCGACTTATAAGATCAAGGATTTGGGCAAGGCCGCCCCGTTTCTTGCTGTCGAAGGCTGGAACAGTTCTCTGCTGTTAAAGCCTATAACCAGGAAGCGCCGATGAGACCTTCTGTTCATTTGCGGTGTTCCGTCCAGCTTGCGTGCGTCATCTTCGAGTGACAGCAGCGGTGAGATTGAGCTTGCCGCGCAGTTCGATCTGTTCCGAGGACCGTCCGACGAGCACGTCAAAATCGCCGGGGTCGGCGCGCCACTGTTTTGCGTTAACATCGTAATAAGAGAGCGCGCGGCTGTCGAGTGCGATTGCTACTCTTTTGGTAATCCCGGGACCAAGATTCACTTTCGAAAACCCCTTCAACTCCTTCGCAGGCCGCGGCACTGTCGAGTGTGTGTCTCCTACGTATACCTGCGCGACCTCTGCGCCTTCCCGGTTACCCGTGTTCTTCACGTCGAAAGAAACCTCGTAGCGGGGTCCTGGAGAGACGCCATTTGATATAGGTTTGATAACGAGGTTGCTGTACTTGAACGTGGTGTAAGAAAGCCCGTAGCCAAACGGAAACAGTGGCTTCGTGCCGGTTTTTTCGTAGCCGCGATAGCCAACGAACACGCCTTCTTTATATACGACGCGTTTCGAGTCGCCTTCAGGATAATAGCTATCATGCACAGGGTTCTCTTCCCAGCGTCGCTCAAAAGTGACCGGCAAGTGGGCGGAAGGGTTCACGTCGCCGAAGAGAACTTCGGCCAGGGCCGTACCGCCCTCCTGTCCTGGATACCATGCCTCGATGAGGGCGGGGACATGATCGAGCCACGCATTCATGTCCACGTTTCCCCCGGACGTCACCACGACAATGGTCTTTTTGTTTGCCGCGGCCATTTCCTGTATCAATTCGTCTTGTCCCGGAGGCAGGCGAAAGGTCCGGTCCGCGCCTTCGCTCTCGGTCTCAGGATCGAAACCTGCAGCTACCACAACCACATCTGCTCTTGACGCGAGCTTCTTGGCTTCCGCATTAACTATGATTCCGTGACGGATGATTCCGAATTGCATGCGTGTTCCAAGCCATCCCGACCGGCCGTGTTGCTCCAGCACGATCTTATGAGGTAGCGGTTCGAGCGAGAGCGTGGCCTGGCCCACTGCCGCCCGGGAGGTGGTCCAATTATCTAATACAAGCTTGTCATCCAGGTAGAGGCGATAGAAGCCGCCGTCTTCTCCCGTGGAGGCGACAAAAACATCGTAGGAGCCAGACTCTTCTGGGACGTAGTAACCAGTCCAGCGTGATGAAAGCGATTGGGTCGGGAAGTCCGCGCGTGACCCTGCCCGGAAATTGATGTGCTGTTCGGTACGCACCACTACGGGAATTCCTTGCAGGTTATTG
>JALYXE010000200.1 GCA_030947265.1 Acidobacteriota bacterium | reverse complement strand
TTGTAAGGCAAACTGTTAGTTTGCGAGCGGTCCGCAATTTCTCAGGCTACAGCGCAAACTAAGTTTGCGTTACAAAATGAAGGAAAGGTGACGAGCGCAAGACTATTCGCCGCAGCTCTCGCCTTGATAGCCTTCACCGGCTATGCCTCTCAATCCCAAACAAGCTTTAGATCCAAGGGAATCTCAAAGATAAAAATACTGGTCCAGACTGGCTGGCAATTTCGCGAGTTGGGTAAAGACACCTGGTACTCGGCAATCGTGCCGGGTTGTGTGCATACTGACCTGCTGAACAATAAACTGATTGACGATCCTTTCTATCGCGACAACGAACAGAAGCTGCAATGGATTGGCAAGACCGACTGGGAATATCAGACCACCTTTAACGTCACTCCTGAAATTCTCGAGCGCGACAATATCGACTTAGTCTTCGAGGGCCTTGACACATACGCCGACGTTTTTCTCAACAATGAATCGTTGCTAAATGCTGACAACATGTTTCGCACCTGGCGGACGGACTGTAAACGGCTGCTCAGAGCCGGCGCCAACACGTTACGCATCCGCTTTCGTTCGCCCATCAACGAAGTCTTGCCGCTCATGGCCAAGCTGAACTACGAGCTACCAGCCGGCAACGATCAGGGCGAAAAAACAAGCCCGCACACGCGCAAGGCGCCCTATCAGTTTGGCTGGGATTGGGGGCCGCGCTTTGTCACGAGCGGAATTTGGCGTCCTATCTATTTAGAGGCTTGGGACAAGGCGCGCGTCGACGATTTGCACATCTTGCCAAAGCAGGTAACGGCTGCCGCCGCAAGATTGACGGCTGAGGTTGAAATTGTTGCCAACAGCAACGGCCGTGCAACCATTGTCGTGAACAATCTCACCGACAAGAGCATTGCGGCAAAACGCGTTGTGATCTTAACGCCTGGCTCCAATCGCGTTTCGCTCGACTTCGCTATTGCGGACCCCGCGCTTTGGTGGCCCAACGGACTCGGGGCTCATCCACTGTATACTTTCAACGCCCGGCTGCTGATCAATGGCAAGCCGATTGATGAAACAACGACACGTACGGGGCTGCGATCATTGGAACTACGGCAGCAGCGTGATGAGTCCGGCAAGAGCTTCACCTTCGTGATCAATGGCGTACCTGTTTTTGCCAAAGGCGCCAACTGGATTCCGGCGGACAGTTTTCCAACACGCATCAGCAAAGCCAAATACCGCCAATTGCTGGAATCGGTGCGCAACAGCAACATGAACATGCTGCGTGTCTGGGGTGGCGGCATTTACGAGCGCAATGATTTCTACGAACTTTGCGACGAAATGGGAATTCTCGTTTGGCAGGATTTCATGTTCGGCTGCAGCCTGTATCCCGGTGATCGGGCGTTTCTTGACAATGTGCGGCAGGAAGCCATCGATAACGTAAGACGGTTGCGCAATCATCCGAGCATTGTGATGTGGGTCGGCAATAACGAAATCGAGTCCGGTTGGTTTCACTGGGGCTGGAAGGACCAGCTACCCGCGAAGCTCTGGGATGATTACCTGAAGATCTTTTACGGCGTGCTGCCGGAAGTTTGTGGCTCGCTGGATCCTTCGCGGCCTTATTGGCCAAGTTCGCCCAGTTCCAAACTGGAAGACGACCCAGAGTCCCAGAAGATGGGTGATCTTCACTACTGGCAGGTCTGGCACGCGGCACTACCGTTTAGCGAATATGAAAAACAGTTTCCACGTTTCATGAGCGAATACGGCTTTCAGTCGTTTCCGCAGCTTGAGACAGTCAACACCTATACCGTGCCGGCGGATCACGACATCAAATCGCCGGTGATGATGGCCCATCAACGGCATCCGCGTGGCAACCAGCTAATACGTGAGTACATGCTGCGCGAATATCCTGAGCCGAAGGACTTCGAATCGTTTCTCTATGTCAGCCAGGTATTGCAAGCCGAAGGGATCAAGATCGGAGCCGAGCATTTGCGGCGCATCATGCCGCATAACATGGGTTCACTTTTCTGGCAGCTCAACGACTGTTGGCCCGTTGCTTCGTGGTCCAGTATCGACTACACCGGACGATGGAAGGCGCTGCAATATTACGCGCGCCGTTTCTACAGCGAAGTCCTGGTTAGCCCTCATGAGGAGAACGGAAACATCAACGTGTTTGTCGTCTCGGATCGGTTAAGGCCGGTCGCTGCGCAATTGCAGCTGAGCCTGCTCGACTTCGAAGGAAATAAGTTGTGGGGCCAACAAAAGGACATTACGGTTGCGCCGCTCAACAGCAAGTCATATGTGACCATTCCCATTGACACGCTTCTGGCAGGGAAAGATGCCAAAGGAGTGTTTCTGTTTACCGAAGTATTGGTGGGCGGCAAGCGAGTGTCGGGCAATGAACACTTTTTTCAACCGTACAAGAATCTCTCTCTGCCCCGGTCGGAAATCACGACGGAGGTAGTGCCGGTTCGCGGTGGATTTAAAGTCACTTTGTCGGCTGAGAAGTTTGCGCGGGCTGTTTACTTGTCTGCGCCTAATTACGCTGGCTTCTTTGGGGATAACTATTTCAATCTAATCCCGGGCCAGAAAGTTGAAGTCCAGTTCCGGACCAGCGCCGGAGTCCCGCTGAGCGGCTTTCGCAGTAAACTCAAGATTCGCACCATGCCAGATGCTTTTTAGGGTAGGTCTAAACTCAGCACTATTGTTGTTTCGCGGCCTCTTCCATTTTCTTTCTCAGGCTGAGCGGCCTCATGTCGGTCCAAACCTCCTTAATATAGGCAAGGCACTCCGCTTTTGGTCCCGCCTTGCCCACATCGCTCCAGCCCAGCGGGTTCTCCCGATCCACAGGCCAGATGGAGTATTGCTCTTCGTGGTTAACTACTACCTTGTAAGTTGTTGTGTCTTCACGCTCGTCTTGAGCCATATAATTGTCTTCTCCCGGATCACTTCAGGGCTTCAGCCCGACTCAACTCTGACTAAACGGCCGTAGCAAATTCGATTGTCCTTCCGTCAGAGTTCCAAAAGGCCGATTTGTCTTCGTTTTTCAGGTATCTTGCCGCTTTTGCGCATTTCTCTTACTTTTGCGCATTTCTTTTAAATGTCATACTAGGAGCCTGTCGGAAAAATGCGTGGAAAGATTTGCTGGAAATCCTGGCCCAGATTTGCCCTCTAACGCGTTTTTCGATTGCCTCGAATGGTTTTGGATTCCCCGTTTTCTGGGATTCTTGATTTTTCCAACAGGCTCCTGGTGCGCCAACTAGTGTGCCAAGTCCTCGAACGCGAGGAATCGGCTATTATAGTGCAAATTATTCAAGCGGGAATCAACCATTTTTCGTCTCGATGGCTAGACCTAAGCGGGCTTTGACGATTAAGGCCAGCTTGAGTCGATTACTTGGGGTATTAAGATTACCAAGGCGAGCATGGCGCTTGATTGTTTATCAGGTTTTGAATGCTGCGTCAGATGGCCGACGGGTTGAAAGCTGATGAGCAACATCGCACCCGCGGAAATCTCTGATGCATCACGCCGGAGTCGGAAAAACATAACGTCTGGACTTCAGGAATAAGCAGCAACGAATGCGGTTCGACTCGATCAAAAACAAGGCAGCCTCTCCTCGAAACAGGTGTGTTCCCGAGTTGTTCGAGGAGCAGGTTGAACGCACGCCGGATGCGGTTGCGGTCGTGTTTGAAGCCGAGCAGTTGACGTACCGTGAACTGAATACTCGGGCGAACCAACTGGCGCATTATCTGCGAGCGCGCGGGGTTTGTTCGGAAGTCTTGGTGGGTATCTGCGTCGAGCGATCACTGGAGATGATTGTCGGACTGCTCGGCATCCTGAAGTCGGGTGGTGCTTATCTCCCCCTCGATCCGTCTTATCCTCGGGAACGACTGTCCTTCATGCTCGGCGATGGAGAGGTGCCAGTGGTCCTCACTCAGGAGCATCTGCGTGAACAGTTGAGCGCGCAGGATGTTGAGACGATAACGTTGGATAGCCAGTGGGAATGGATCGCCCGTGAGAGCGACAAGAACCCGAGCGACCGCAGCAACGCAGAGAACTCCGCGTATGTGATCTACACTTCAGGTTCAACGGGTAAGCCAAAAGGCGTGATAATTACCCACCAGAATGTTGTTCGACTTTTCACTACAACAAATCAGTGCTTCAACTTTAACGAGCGAGACGTATGGTCGCTATTTCACTCCTTTGCTTTCGACTTTTCTGTATGGGAGCTCTGGGGAGCCCTCCTTTACGGTGGCAAACTGATCGTGGTTCCCTACGTGGTCAGTCGTTCACCTGAAGACTTTTACCGGTTGTTGGCTGTTCAACAGGTTACCGTACTCAACCAGACTCCCTCAGCTTTCCGCCAGCTCAACGAGGCCGAAGAACGCTCAACCGGCGTAGATCAGCTTGCTTTAAGGCTCATAATTTTTGGTGGCGAGGCCCTGGAACCAGAAACGCTTAGATCGTGGTTTGAACGCCACGGCGAGATGGCACCCCGGCTGATCAACATGTACGGCATAACCGAAACAACCGTTCATGTCACTTACCACCCGGTGACGGCGGCTGAATCGATCAAACCTTTGGGGAGCGTTATTG
>JALYXE010000180.1 GCA_030947265.1 Acidobacteriota bacterium | reverse complement strand
GATTCGTGCAATGGAGACGGCCGGGTCCAGTGCCGCGGATGGAATTCAGGTCCACGTACTCCCGATGAATGAAGGCCTTTCATATTATCAATTTACCTATCTGGTGCTTCGCGATGTGCGTATCGTTTACGCGCCCCCGAAGGCAATTGGATTCTTTGGCGGCGACCCGGACAATTTTGAGTGGCCCAGACACTGCGGCGATTTTGCCTTTATGCGTGTTTACGTTGGTCCGAACGGAAAGCCTGCTGACTTTTCGCTGAACAACGTACCATACCGGCCAAAGAAGTTTCTCTCGCTTTCAATCGGTGGCGTTAAGGAGGGGGATTTCATGATGGTTATGGGCTATCCGGGTTCAACGCGCCGATATCGAGAGAGCTATTCAGTGGCTTACAACCAGGATATCGCGATGCCCTTTCTTATAGACGGCTTCAGCTATCAAATCGAAACGCTAAAAGACGCTGGAAAAAACAATCCTGCTCTGCGCGTCAAACTTCAGAGCACGATTTTTAGCTTGAGCAATGAAATAAAGAATCTCGAAGGCTCGGTCATGGCAATGCGACGCGCAAATATCGTTGCAACAAAGCGAGAAGAGGAAGTCGCCTTCGCGCGCTGGACGAGCGCTGAAGCGGCGCGGAAGGCGAAGTATGGCGAAGTGCTGCCGGCTCTCGCGAACGCCTATCAGCTGTTGACGGCGACCGCCCAGCACGACCTTCTAGTTCAACAGATGTTTTCCTCAAGCGATCTTGTTGCTATCGCGTCTTTCGCGCAACGAGCAGCGGCAGACAAAGAAAAGCCCGAGGCAGAACGCAATCCAGCCCTCGGCGCTCAAGCTATTCAAGGGGTTCGTGTCCAACTTGCCGCTGCTTTGGCCGAGCGCAATCCGACCGCGGAGCGTCAGATTTTTGCGTACTTGCTTAGGAAGGCAGACGAGCTTCCTCCCACACAAAAGATTGACTTCATCGAAAAGCGATTTGGAAATCTACAGGGCGAAGCGCGCCACCGTGCAGAAGAGGATTTCGCCCGCGAGGTTGCAGATAGCAAACGCTACTCAACTATCGAAACTATCTCAAGTCTCTTCGACTTGTCGGCGACACAACTGCGTGAACTGCGCGAGCCACTGATCGACTTCGCCGTTGAACTCGGCTTGGAGTTACAGCACATACAGTCACGTCAGCAAACCTTCAATGCGACTGTCGCGAGGTGGCGGCCACTACTGCTGGAAGGTATGAGCGCGATGCACGGAACTAGAGCTTATCCCGACGCAAATCGCACCCTTCGTTTCACTTATGGCGAAGTCCAAGGATACGTGCCGCGCGAGGCAATCAACTATTCAGCTTTCACAACACTCGCGGGAGTGGTGGAAAAAGATACCGGGCGCGAGCCGTTTGACGTCCCTGAAAGACTCAAGCAACTCTACGAGACCCACGACTTTGGGCAATACGGAGGTCCAGCTCGGGGAAACGTACCCGTCGATTTTCTGTCCACCACTGATATCACCGGCGGCAACTCGGGCAGTCCCATCATGAACGCTCGGGGAGAACAGGTCGGGATTATCTTCGACGGCAATTACGAAGGACTTGGCAACGACTTTTTCTATAATGACGTTAAAGGGCGCGCTATTGCCGTAGACATTCGTTATGTGCTTTTTCTGACCGACAAATTTGCCAATGCCGGATACATTCTTAAGGAGTTGGACATCAGGAGCCGGTTGGCCCGTTCCAGGTAAGCTTCGGTTATTGGTATTTTTGCTAGCTTTTATGCGGCTGCTTTTATGCTTGACAGGCGAATTTGCTTCGCTTAGTATGCGCCCTCGTCAACAATGAGCTCCCGAAATTGGTCCTAAGCTTTTCGCTTTACAAGCTTTACAGCAATGTGTGCTCTGCTTTTCCCCTGTCAGCCTGCATGATGAAATGCGCTAGGAGCGCTTTTCACCATGCATTTTTTGTTGGTTGTGTTTCCGAAAGCGCCCCTTAGAAAGCGCGTGCGGCTCACAAGCATTAACCTCAGGTCGCGCGAAAGCTCTAAAAGCTCTCGCCCCGTTTTACCGAATCGTTAGGAGGATTCGTTGTTATGTCTAGAATAACCGGCAAGGTCAAGTGGTTTAACAATTCGAAGGGTTATGGCTTCATCGAACAGCCAGGCTCTTCAGACATCTTTGTTCACTATAGCGCCATTCAGGGCGACGGCTTTAAAACCCTTGAAGAGGGTCAAGAAGTTGAGTTCGAAGTGACGCAGGGTCCCAAGGGCCCGCAGGCAGAAAACGTGATGAAGGTGTAGATCTCCCCGGCTTGCTTTAGCAACGCCACTGACCGCTTCCGGTCTTCCGGTCCGGTAAGCGCAAAAGAAAAAGGCAACCAACCAGGTTGCCTTTTTTGTTTCCGCCTATTGTCCTTTAGGTCCTTTCGCCTTTGGCCTTGAAGCTAACGTGTCCACCTTCAACATCAATTGAGAATGAGACTCGTTCGCAACCCAGTCGCTCTTTTAGGCCGTCCGCCTGAGAAGCGATCAGACGATGAAACCGCGGAAAAGAAAAACCTTCAACGGGCTCGCCGCAAACTTTTTTCGCTTCCATCAGCGCGCTATAGAGGTTTTTAACTAACTCCACGTCCTTATGAGCATTGTCACATACGAAGTGCGCTCTTTTGAATTCCGCTACTGCTTGCTCCTTGGCGCTGACCCTCGCCGTGGCTATCGCATCACGACCCTCCTCACGACCCTGCATCGTACGCCGCCAAAGATCGCGGAATGCGTTGTAACGGGTCGCCAATGAGCCATAGCGATAGCGTTGCGCATAGCTCAGTGTGCGATCGTCACCCAGGCGTTTGATAATTGTCTCAACGCGTCCCTTTGTATCGTAGGGTGGTCGCTTCGAAGCGCCGTTAAAAAAAATGTCAAACTCGATCTTTAAACGACGAATGTCTTCTTCCAGTCGCGTCAACTGTTCATCCACAGTTGGCTCATAGTCAACTACAGCGAACTTATTCTTGTTCCTTTCCTTGGATCTCACCTTAGATCGGGAAAGTTTGTTATCTCTTTGTGCCACTGGGGGATTCTCCTTGCTTGGCGGGAACACGGGCGGGTGGCGTCCGGAAGACGCGGTAAATCGAGTCTAGGCGTTTCAAAAGCTTCGTGTCAACAATTAACTAAAAGACTGGGAAATTAGGCCGGTCGCGATAAGATGAGGTTTGCGGGCAGACCGAAGAGCCAGTATTCTACAAACGCTAGTCGAATCACCCAAAAAGAACATTATGGCTAATTCAGCTACTTCCAAGAGTGCCACTCTGCGCGCCATCCCCTCGGTGGATCAGTTGCTTCGGACACGTGAGATAGCGCAGCTTCGAAGTTCAGTCGGTATTCGGCGACTCACAGCGATAGCTCGCGAGGTCATTGAAGAGATGCGTACGCAGATTCGGTCGGCAGGTGAGAGCGGATTGACGAAGGATGCGCTGTTGGCCGAGTCGGTTCAAAGACTGACCAGCCTGTGCCAACGCGAGGAACTTTCCTCGCTTCGCCGGGTAATCAACGCAACGGGTGTGATTCTGCACACCAATTTGGGACGCGCACCGCTGTCCGAAGGCGCTCGCAAATCTGTGGCGGAGCAAGCTGCAGGAT
>JALYXE010000166.1 GCA_030947265.1 Acidobacteriota bacterium | reverse complement strand
CCCTTTTCCCGGTCGAAAAGAAACACGTGCGACAGCCACGGATTCTTTGAAAGGATCAGATCAAGCTTCTTCCCTTTGTCCGCTTCCGTGTCGGTGTCCGGAGATGGGAAACGATCCCTAACTTCTTCCGTCATCGAGTAAGCCTTCTGGTTGAGCTTCTTCTCGGAGACGGCGAGCACATATTGGAAGTCGCGGTGGATGAGGGCTTCCACTTTTTTGTCGCGCTTGATGGATCTCAAGTGGAGGATATTGACGTAGATGAGCGCCGCCGCAGGTAGCAAGACCGCCAGACCCAACGTAAGCATGAGCCGGTACCGATTATCGTGGCTCCAGAACCTATTTCTCTTCGATCTCATATCAACCTCCGCGGTCTCCTACGCTGTGCGGACGAAAGCATACGCTGGGCCGCGTCGAGTTGTGTCAAGAGCAGGTAAAAAAATGTCAAGAGTTGTGAACTTGGAAGGGTGCGGTTTTTGCTTGTGAAGTAGAAGCAAACTGTCACCGCCGGACTGCACTGGGCTGCCGCTTTCCATCTATGACGCCTACCAAGCAGGGCTTTTAGCGTCCTCGCCGCGCGCGAAGGTTAACGACTAACGTTGCGCTAAAGCGTATTTTTCGCGTTATTACTTACGGTGGGCGAAATAGTTCCCGACTAGCTTTTCGGCACTCGTGGCCGGACTTATCACTGCTAGTTTTTGACGCCAATCATAGCCGCTGAAAACTCCTACGACTTCAGCTCTTGCATTTGAGTCTCCCTGAGTGCGCCTGGCGCGTAGCCGTCAGTAAATTCCGAAGACCAGTCTTGCCTTTGACCTGAAGATAACGGTGATAGTTTTTACCACAGAATTCGGCTCATGGGATAGTGCCGAGAGATAGCTCGAAGGGCGTCGAAGAAATTCGAGGAGCTTGGGGGGAGGTGGACTACAAGTGCGTGGCAAAGAATTGAATCACCCGGCGCCAGGCGTCTTCCGCAGCTTTGGGATTGTAAACACCAGACCGCTGATCATTGAAGAAGGCATGGTCCACATCCGAATAAACATGCATCTCAACTGATTTGCCGAGATCTTTTAACTGCCGCTCCAACTCAAGCACTACTTTTGGTGGCACGGACCCGTCACGCTCGGCGTAAATACCAAGTACGGGGGCCTTCAAGTTTGCCAGGTCAGGCTTCACATTCGGATGTATGCCGTAAAAGACTACACACGCCCCGACTTGAGAATTCTTGCTAGCTGCGTACAACGACAACGCACCACCCATGCAGAATCCTATAGTGCCGACCTCCTCGCCGGTGGTGGCTTCGTGATTCAGTAAAAATTGAATTGCGCCTCGCAGGTCCTTTTCAGCCTCATCAATTCGTAGCGCCATCATCAGCTTGCCGGCTTCGTCAGGCGATTTGGTGGATTCCCCATGGTAGAGATCGGGTGCCAAGGCCACGTAACCTTCATTTGCGAAGCGATTGCAGACGTCCTTAATATGGTCCACCAGACCCCACCATTCCTGAATTACGACAACGCCAGGCCCAGTCCCTTTTTTCGGAATGACAAGATAACCGCTGGTCGTGCCGCCATTGCTTGGAAACTCAATAATCTGCCCTGCCATCAAACCTCCTTGAGAAAACCCTATTAATTACTTACCATTACTCCATCCCAGCGGTTCATCACATCCAGATGAATTTCAAACTGATCCAAAATCCGCATGGTGATGTGGCTAATCATGTCATCGAGGTTCTGCGGATGGTTATAAAATGCAGGAACGGGCGGCAGTATGATCACGCCCATACGAGACAGCTTCAGCATGTTTTCCAGATGAATATCGTTGAAGGGCGACTCACGCACGACTAAAACCAATTTGCGGCGCTCTTTCAAAATTACGTCGGCGGCTCGGTGAATCAGGTTGTCTCCTTGTCCGTGCGCAATTGCTGCCAGAGTGCGCATGCTACAAGGGACGACAACCATTCCCAGAGTGATAAAGGAACCGCTGGAAATCGCCGCTCCCTGATCTCTGAGCGAATAATTATGGCTGGCCAGGTCCTGGACTTCTTTAACAGAATGCGTAGTCTCATGCGAGAGAGTTCGTGCAGCCCACTTACTCATTACCAGGTGCGTCTCTACGCCCGACCCGTACAACATCTGCAACAGCCTCACGCCAAAGATCGTACCTGTTGCGCCCGTAATTCCAACTATCAACCTCGCCCGTTTTGTTTCATTCATTGAAAGCCTTTCGACTCTAACTTGAACCTCAGGCTGAAAGATTGCCCCCAATCGCCAGGCGACCGGTCTGGGGCAAATGCACGATCGCGCAGCTGTTTACGACGCTGCGTTGCAGCAATACGGCGCGGCAAACGCAATCCCCTTCAGAAGTTCTCGCCGAGAACTTTACGCAGCCTGCCTAAAGAAACTATCGCCGCAAGAGCAACTCGGGAGACAGCGTTGTATGTATCTGATAATGGAGTTGTTGGTTAGTCCCCACGCTTGATATTGGCTGAACACAAGAAAAGTCTGACCAATGAATATAAAAGACCTATTGAAATTGACCTGATTTTATGCCTGGCTCTTAATTTGTCAATAGGCTTTCTTTTGTTTGAATGGGAAACGTAACCACAGGGTTACGTGGACATTTTCTACCGTCAAAAACGAACAGAGGTGCTGCGAGCGTCTCGCGCAGTTTTACTGCGACCACAACTCATTTTGACGGAAGGGATGCGCCATGCGTGTTCAGAAGGTCCATACCAACTCCGGGTACGAAATTGCACTGCTCGACGACAAGGGTCTCGCGATTACCTTTGTCACTGGCTTCCTCGGCTACGTACGTGCAAGAGGCTGTTCGCCTAATACCGTTAGACGTCAAAGACACCGTGGCGATTTCGGGAGCGCAGTATGTTTTCTCATCTGACGCAACAGACTGACACGCAGTTGGTACTCTAAACGCCCTCAGATCATCTGGCTCGTCATCGTGGCATACCCACTATGGTCAACAAATCAACTGGCAGGCTCGGCGGCCGAAGGAATGACGCATTGTATGGGTTATTCTGCCGATCGTGGCGATGCCGTGGAGGTATGCATTTTAAGAACTACGTCTGGAAACCAAGAAAAATAAAGGAGCCTCAGGCCTGCTGACGAGATCAGGTCGCGGGGATCAAGGGTGCGAAAGAACCGCACCAGACGAAGGAGGCTTAATCCCGATCTGAATGGATCGTGCGTGGGAATGGGACCGCGACGGCCAACAACATCGCCGCAGACAACAATGACGGACCGTACTGTAATCGGTGTAATCTGTGGATAGTTTTTCGCTACTCCGGACACTAAATACGAGTTAGTTATCCACGACTCTATTCCAAAAGAGGGCAGCTTGTTTGAGGTTGGGGTTCTCAGCCCACGACTTCCCCGAGACGAACGAGACCTTATCGTACACCAGCACGATGGTTCCAATTGGCAGTAGCTTGCTCATTTCACGAGCGGCGAAGATTGGAATACGAATACAACCATGACTCGCCGGTTGGATTGGGACGGTACGGCTTCCATGGATCGCCACGCCGCCGCTGATGTAATTGGAGTAATACATCGATCTAAACGGACCCTTCTCCCAACCGACGACCTTGTCATAAACAATGAACCTGCCGCGGGGTGTGTAGGCTACGCTCGTCTGACCCTCGTCAACGAACGGCTTGCCGCTACCCGACGAAATTGGAAGAACCCGAACTTTGCCGTCGTCGTTGACCATCAGTAGCACCTGACGATCTAGATCCACTTCAACATGGGCGTACCCAAGTTCCCTGGCTTTAGGCGAGGTGCTGGTGCGAATCGCCTCGAGCTCATCGACTGTAAGCTGGCTAGTAATAGGACGGCCCTCCCATTTCTGGAAGGCGATCAATGCCGACCGCGTCGCAGGATCAAAAAGTCCGTCGACCGCGCCGGTCCAGTAACCCATGTCGGCGAGTCGGCGTTCGGCCTCTCTCGTTTGCGCGCCTGTGAGAGATGCGCGATGCTTTCCGCTGTGTTGAGCGCTCGCGATTGCCGCTGTTGAAATCAGAAGTAAACAGATGGTGAGAAGAGAATTCATTTTGAGCTTCGGGCCGGTCATGTGACACGCGCGTCTCGGCGATTACACTTTAGTTCGCGACAGCTGCCCACGCCGGACATCTGACATGCCCTCTTCGGGAGAATGTCATCGGCAGTGATCTTGCCTTCAGGAACATATGACAGGCAACAACTGACAGTCAAATTCCGAAGTGACAAGTGTAAGGGATCTGGACAGAAAGAAACGATCCCTGGGCGACATGAACAAGGGCGTCAATGTCCGGAAGTGGGAAGAAGAGCACGGGCATTTGGGAATGAAGTCAGTATCACCACGCGGGTAGCGGGTGGGTTCTGCGCATATTAATCTAGTGTCGTGAGGGCAGTACCACCACGCGGTAGCGGGTGGGTTCCGGAATTTTTCGGTCGCCAATTGGCTTCATCGCCAGCCATCAATCGACAATCGGCAATTGACAATCGGCAATCATGAGATCCACCCGCTTGCTACCGAGACCGTGTGATAACTTCGGACCTCAGCGCCATAGGCG
>JALYXE010000139.1 GCA_030947265.1 Acidobacteriota bacterium | reverse complement strand
GGTCGGAAGAGTTCGCGTCTCGCCTGCCCCACACCAACCCTCCCTACACGTGGAGGGAAAGATGATTTCGAATCCATGATTGTTTAGAATAAGTTATCCTCTTTTTTAGATGGGTTCACTTTTTACTCTAATGTTCAAAAATTTATTTCTCGCTGCCCTTCTCATTCCTCTCACGTTTTCCATTGCAGCCGCATGTTCTTGTATTTCTTCGAACTCAGGGTGCAATCAAGCCTGGAAGGCCGGCGAAGTCATCTTCCTCGGGACAGCAACTGCCAAAGATTACATTGAAACGCCGGCGCCTCCGGGATACTTCAGGCCTGGCCGTTTCGCCGTTCATTTTTCAGTAACAGAAAGTTTTCGCGGGCCGGCCATTCCCGGCGAGGACTTTGTGGTCTACACCGGGAGCGGTGGCGGCGACTGCGGTTACCCGTTTGCCATTGGAACGAGTTACCTAGTCTATGCGTCCACTTTCAAAGACGAACTGACCACAGGTATTTGCACGCCAACAAGTCCGGAAGTGATGGTCGCTGCCGTCCTCCGCCAGCTCCGCACAATCCGGAACAGCCAGAGCGTCGACGATTTGTTCGGCACCATTGGTACTGCACCGAAAGGCGTCGGCTTTGCTGACCTGGTTGAAACCAAACCGCTGGCTGACATAACAGTGAGTGTGATTAATCGTAGTGGTGTTGAGCGTTCAACGACGACTGATCCAAAAGGCGTTTACTCGTTTCAATCACTGCCCTCAGATACTTATCAGGTGGAGGTTGATCTTCCTTCAGGTATGAGTACGTGGCAGCGTAACAGAGGCGACAAAACCACGGTGCAGGTTGGTACCAAGGGATTGTCCGGGTGCCGCGTAGATTTGTTTGCCCGCGCAAACGGGCGAATCTCAGGGATGATTGTCGATGATGCCGGAACAGGTGTCCCGGGTTTCGTCATGATCAAACCCGCGGATCCAAAAGAAGCTGAAGCCGCTTCCCGCCGTGGCGGACTTCCGGGCTATACAACTGAAGACGGCAACTTCACACTCGAGCTACTTCCACCCGGCCGATATCGTTTGAGCTTCAACCCGAAGATCGACGGCCAAGTGAATTTGCGGGTGCCACCGGTCTGGTCTGACGTCATAGAGTTGGGTTTCGGCCAGCAGATCGAGAATTTCCATTTCAACGTTTCAACCACACGAAGTAAGTAAACTTTATCCGCAGATTACGCCGATTACACAGATGCGGAAAACAGGAGGCGGTGGCAGTAGGCAGGAGCAGGAGAGTTCCTCGTCCCGTAGGGACGAAATGTTTATAGAACCGAAACTTGAAAAGACACTCCTCGCTCCAGCGGAGCGAAACCGAAACGCCACTGGTGGAGCGTTGCCCGGAACATTGCGCTCCGCTGGAGCGCGGATGGTACCATCAATTATCGGTGCTATAAACATTTGGCTCCGCTGGAGCCAGAACCTGGTGCGGCCTACGCGGCGCTGCGTAATCGGCGTAATCTGCGGCTATGAAACTCACTACTCATTCCTGAGCGCTGTGGTCGGATCTAATCAGGCGGCGCGAAGCGCTGGAAGCGACGAAGCCATCACCGCGATGAACAGGAAGAGCAGCGAAACCGATAGCAACGTCGCTGGATCGGTGGGTCTCACCTCCACCAGCATGCTCGTCAGAACGCGAGCGAAGGGCAGGTTTGTGAAGGCACAAACTGAGAGTCATCCAGCGCGACGCACAGATTTTTATCTAGTAATCTGCTGAGGAGAAATGAAAGAGATGGTGCCGAAGGGGGGACTCGAACCCCCACGAGTTACCTCACACGCCCCTCAAACGTGCGCGTCTGCCAGTTCCGCCACTTCGGCCCAAGTTGTCAGATAGCAATTGGTGATTGTAACGCAAAACCTTGGTTGCTGCGCACGAACAAAGTCGCTGCGCACGAACAAAGTCTGTGACGCCTACTTCGGCGATTTGCCTGGCGATGCAACCTTCGCCGGGCCCGGCGAAGTAGCAGGCGACACGACAGGCGAAGTAACTGGCACGGCAGCCGGAGCTGTACTGGGTGCGGGAGACGATTGCGGTGCTGGTGTAGCCGTGCCCTCCGGCGCGGTTGATTGCAACACGGAATGAGAACCTGTCACCGCCGGGAGAGAAAGCATTAACGCTATGAGCATAAAGGCAGCGGCGGCGCCGATAGTAATCTTCGATAGAATGCTTGCCGTACCGCGCGGACCAAACGCTGTGCTCGACACGCCGCCGGAGAACATATCGCCCGCGCCCGATTTGCCGGGCTGCAGCAGAATGACTACGACCAGCACCATGCAAGCCAGAATAAATAGCGTGTATAACGTGTAACTTAGCAAGTCAATTCTCCTCGTAAACCGTGAACCGTAAATCGTAAATCGTAAATCGTAAATAGAAACTATCTTACTTACCTTCGCTGTTTCCTACCCGGGATTGAATTTGGTTTCTCTATTTACGATTTACGATTTACGATTTACTTTCTTTCGTAGTTTACAATCTTCCCAAAACTGTCGGCTTTCAAACTGGCACCGCCCACCAGTGCGCCATCAATGTCGGTTTGTGACATCAACCTTGCAATATTTTCCGGCTTGACCGAGCCGCCATAAAGAATTCGCAGGCTACCAGCCGCTTGATCAGAGTACCCATCCGCGAAAACGCGCCGGATAAACGCGTGCATTTCCTGCGCTTGCTCCGGCGTCGCTGTACGCCCCGTACCAATGGCCCAAACAGGCTCGTAAGCGACGATGATACGGTTGAGATCCGACGCTGTCAACCCACTGAGTCCACCATTGAGCTGGCCACTTACAACGCGCTCCGCAGTTCCCTGTTCCCTTTGTTCGAGGCTCTCGCCGACGCAAAGAATCACTTGCAGATCGGCAGCAAGGGCAGCCTGGCATTTCTTGTTGATTATCGAATCGGTTTCGAAATAGAGCTGTCGGCGCTCTGAATGGCCAACGATGACATATTTCGCGCCCACATCGCCAAGCATTGCTGCGCTGACTTCGCCTGTGTGCGCTCCCTCTTCCTTCTCGGTCGAACAATTCTGAGCAGCCACGCCGATGTTCGATCCCTCCAGGCGGTCCGCCACTATTTTTAAAGCTGTGAACACCGGTGCGATGACGACTTCGCAGTGATTCGCGTTGGCAACCAGCGGCTTCAGGGCAAGCGCCGTCTCAACTGCTTCAGTAAGCAGCTTATACATTTTCCAGTTTCCGGCAATGACAGGTTTACGCATAGATTAGCTGTTCCAGTCTGGTAATGGGTCACTATGAATATAGTGGCAGCGCACCAAAACATTCAGCCGCGGATTAACGCGAATGAACGCGAATCTGAAAAAGAAGATTAGAATGAACAAGCCCTGGAAACAAAGAGTAAAAATGGATTCAGAAAGCTCGTCGGAGTTGGTGATGTTTCTGGTCTAGTCTTCTTCAGATCCGCGTTCATTCGCGTTAATCCGCGGCTAAATTTCAAACTGAGGGCCGAGCACCTGTGGTCCGCCGGCAGAGCGGTAAACCTCGTCGGCCTCGGTGAAGCGAGCTTCGCCTCGCTTGAGTAGCTCCTTGAACTGCGCCGTTGAGCGCAAACCCTCGAGCCAGGGATTGCGCAGCAGAACATGAACCGAGGAGAAGCCTCCGTCCATGCATTCATTGAGTACGGTCAGGGCGCGCTCAGATTCACCCAGGTGCGCCATGATCAATCCCATGTAAAATACGCCTTCGGGATCGAGGTAGTTTCGAATGCATCGCTCGGCGGCATTCAGGCTCTCTTGGCGATTTCCTTCCAGCATAGCTCGCCATGCCGCGAGAAAGGCCCGCATGGGAACCGGGATGCGGGACTGCTCCAGATTGCGAAAAGCCGTTAACCCATCTGCCGTGCGGCCCATAGTGCCAAGCGTCATGCCCACAATTGCCCACGCGCCCACGGCTACGTGGCGCAGGGCGCTATCGTAGTCTCCCAGCTGGTAGTGAGTGTGACTTACGCTGGTCGCGATCTGTGGATCAAGTTCGCGGCCGCGTTCATGCGCCGCTACCGAGGCTTCAAGCAAACCACAAAAGCGACAGCACAGCACGAGGGCGACAA
>JALYXE010000071.1 GCA_030947265.1 Acidobacteriota bacterium | reverse complement strand
TTACAAAGCTGTCGGGAAAATTCCCCTAGGCACCCAGTTTGTCGCAGGCAGCGCTACCGCCGACGGTTCAGCGGTCGTGACTTACAGCATCGACAATGGAAAGAGCTTTTCCGTGCAGCCGATAATTGAAGAAAAGCAAGCGGACGGTTCCACCAAGAAAGTGCCCGCGCCCGCCTCCATGTACACACAACTTCGTTATGAGTGGGCCGATCCCCTGGTCCAGGGCGGCAAGCTTAGTGCTTCTTATAAAGTGCGCTTGAAATAGTTACCACGGACTTCTGCTGAAGCCGAGGCTCGAGCACACTTCTCTGGCGGTTAACACCGTCCCGCCCCAATCAAAAAGTGAGGAATGATAATGATTAAAGTTTTCCATATCACTAAAAGTGCGCTGCCCCGCCTGCTCGCATTGCTTGCGATCACCGGCGCCTTTTTTACCCCAGCATTAGCGCAGACTGCCGGCGGCACACAGATACAGAACCAAGCCAGCGCCAGTTATTCGGATGGCAGCGGCGGTTCTTATAACACAGTGTCAAATACGGTCATCGTTACAGTGGCTAACGTCTCCGGCCTGGCGATTACGCCGGATTCCGGGGTCAACCCGACTGTAGTGCCTGGCCAGACAGCGTTGCTCTTCAGTTTTCGTGTCACTAACACGGGAAACTTTGCCGACCAGGTACGTTTCCTTGCCAGCGGAGCAAGTGTCTATCTCAGCGTCGGCAGTCCGGCAACCATAACCCGTGCGGTGATTGACGTCGATAACAGCAACTCCATCAACGCCGGAGATACAGACATCCAGGGCAACGTGGCGGATGTACTATCCGCCCCCATCGCACAGAACGGATTTATTAACGTCCTCGTAGAGGTAAGCGTCAACGGCGCCGCCACTGCGGGCCAGTCCGTTCAGGTCTTTCTCGGCGATGCCAGCAGTGGTGGCCCAACCTTTGATAATCAGGCGGCTGACAGTTCTCCGAAAGAAGTGAGGACGGTCTCTGCTGCCTCGGTTAACGGCTTACGCGAAGCACGCGGCGACGCGAGTGCTTCAGTGGTCAGCGACGCACGGTTAGCCCTTTCACTTACCGGGCCTGCTGGACCAGTAGCGCTCGGCTCGAACATTACCTACGTGTGGAACCTGTGTAATATCGGTACGCGCCCTGCATCGGCCGTTACTCTCGTCAACGGACCCGGAGGCTCGAACGTCGGCGTCTTTATTATCGCGCCGATTCCTGCTGGGACGTCTCTTGCTGGGTCGCCTCCCAATTCGTTTCCTGCGGGAACGCTCTATTCGACGTCGCCGCTGGGACAGAATCCGATCACTACCGCGACGTGGACTACTACGGCGCCAGTGCCGCTTTCAAGCACCACTCGAGTGGCCTTCAACGTTGGCAACTCCCTGGGCGTAAGTGCCTGCAGCGCCAACATCAATATGATCGTTACGATCACCACGCCTGACGCCACGAATCCTATCGTGGAACAGGGTAATGCCTATGCGAACAACAGTCTCAATGTTCAAATCTCGGCTGTCTCGCCCACGGTTATTACAACACTGGTCGCGGTTGGCAGTGTGCTCAATGGCCCTCAGGGACAACCTGGTGCGGTGGGGCCAACGGACAACAACGACGACTACACCAACAAGAGTGTTAGCGTAGGAATATCCGGTGTCCCGCCGGGCGGAGTTACCACTGCCGCCAGCGGTGCAATCAGTTTCGCCAATACGCTGCAGAACACGGGCAACGCAAACGACAGCTTTACTCTAACTGTGATGAGCTTCCCCGCGGGAGCAACAGTTGTAGTTCAGGGCGTCACGGTTATCAGCAACGGTGTGGCCACGGGCAATCCCGTTCCGCCATTGGCAATTGCTTATGCCGGTTCGTCCAACTACACGGTCGCCATAACCCTGCCAGCCGGAAAGACCGTACTCACTGGCTATGACACCGTAATCAGAGCTACATCGGGCAATACAAACAGCTCGCGCAATGACACGATCGATCGCGTGTACACCGGTTTCGTTCGGCTTGACAAGGTCGCAACCGTTGCAAACGGAACGGGAGTCGGCAGCGCAACAGATGCTGTCCCCGGCGCGGTGATCACGTTCGCGATCACTTATACCAACGTGTCGAGTTCTGGCGGTACGAACAACGTGACCTTGACGGCGACTAACATCGTCATCACAGAGAATGGCTCCGCCGCTCCGAACAACTGGGCTACATACACAAATCATGTTGTCGGCGCTAGCGACTCCCTCGGCGGCGCAATCACGGGTGACTCGGTGGGTTCGACGGTGCTAACCGACACTATCGCTTCGCTCGCTGCAGGTCAGTCAGGCGTCTTTACTTTCAAGCGCCAGATACAGTAACGCAGAACTAGGTTGTATATGCGCGCATCACAAGAAGGGACGTCACAGTTTCTCAGGCCAGTTGTTCTAGGCTGAGAACAGGTCGCGCCACCCGCAAAAATGAGGGATGAAGGCTGAGGGATACGGTTTGAAAACAATCCTTAGCTTTCATCCCTCATCGTCCATTCTCAGGCCTGAGCTTCGCCATCGAGATCCGCCATGCTGAACGTCTTGTTGAGCAGAACACTCGTCATTATCTTTCTTCTATGTGTCATTCTCGCGGCACACATGGCGGGACTGGTCGCGTTTGCTGCTGAGTCTGGTTCGGCCGGCACAGTCATCTCGAACCGCGCGGAAGCAACTTATCGAAACGATGAAGGAACAAACTATACCGCGGTCTCTGAGACCGTGACCGTAACAATCCGGTCTGTCTCGTTGCTGGTGGTCACCCCGGACGAGACGGAATCGTCGGCCAGTGTTGGTCCACAGGAACAGATCACAAGACTTTTCCGCGTCTGCAATACCGGCAACACGACTGACCAGTACACGATCACGCGAGCTGAGGTGAACTCTCCGGCCGCCCTGGTTAACCTATACTTTGACAACGACGCTTCTGGAACGCTGACCAACGCTGACACTCTGGTCAGCGTCAACGGCTCTCCGTCGCCAGACGTTCTTCCGGGCGGTTGTATTGGTGTGCTGGCAATCGTGGACACTAACGATTCGCCTGCAAACAGCAATCTGATCATTCGACTCACCGCTCGTTCGAATCTGTTGGGTTCAGCCAACGAAAGAGCTCAGGACGAAGGCACCATTGTCAATGCAGTCGGTTCTGCGGCACGCTTGGCATCACCTACAGATAGCAATCTTCCTCCGCTCAAGACGGTTAACGGAAGCAGTCAGGCTGTTGTCAGTGCGGGCATCCCCTTCACTTACACTATTGCCTTCCGCAATTACGGCGACACTGCAGCACGCGGCGTTGTTTGTAACGACGACCTTCCCACCGAACTTGAATACGTTGCCTCTTCTCTCAGTCTTGATAACAGGAACATCACCGATGCCCAGGACGCTGACGAAGGATATGTGCAGGGACCCCGAGTTACAGTCCAACTGGCTGAGGTTTCGCCGGGTCAGGTGATCACAATTTCATTCAGGGCGCGACTCAACGGCAGCGTTCCGGGCGGTGTCGGCCTAACCAACTTCGCCACCCTTACCGGCCAAAACATCGCTCCTGTCACAAGCTCCAACGCGATCATCGTCATAGATCCATTCGGCACTGTATTCGCGGGACGAGCGGGTAGTGCGGCTCCGATTGCCGGGGCACAGGTCCAGATCCTTTTGGATCAGAATGGCAGTAACGCCTTGTCGATCCCGCCCGGCACAGGTTTCGCGCCGAACCTCGAAAACATTAATCCCTTCACCTCTGATGGACAGGGTCACTTCAGCTTTGCCTTGCAACCGGAACAACTTGGTTCTGAGCTTTCTCCCGCGATCTATTTCATGAAAGTTACCGCGCAAGCCTACTCAACGCGCATGCTGCAGATGACAGTGCAAAGGAAGCTGACAGCACTCTTCACACTCACAATCCACGCTTTAGATGGTCAACCTCTGGCCCGCGCGGGAGGCTTCGACTTGGTGCGTGAAAACGTGCGGATTGAAGATTTAGCGGCAGTCGTGCTCAACATCCCAATGTTCGAACGTTACGGGCTGGAAATTTCCAAATCCGCCGATCACCCGCGTGCTGAGATTGGCGACGCTATTGCCTATAGCGTGCAAATCCACAATCCAACTGCTGCGCCGGTATCGGACCTGGTCGTCCATGATCGTTTGCCGACCTCGTTCCACTACGTACCAGGAACAGGCCGGCTCACTCGAGGTTCTACGGATCAGCCGATTGAACCTGAGATCGCTGGCGATGAAATCGTCTTTCACATTGGTGAACTTGGTCCCGGGGAAAGCGCGCGCCTGCTTTACCGCGCGCGTGTTGGTGCGAATGCACACGAAGGTGAACAGGAGAATGTCGCTATTGCCGCCTTTATGTTTCCCAATGGCCAGCTTGAGCAGACTCAGCCGGCACGTGCAAGCGTAATCGTTGGCAGCGGCGCCTTCTCTACGCGGCAGATTATCCTGGGTCGGGTGTTCGTCGACACAAATCGCAATGGCAAGTTTGATCACGATGACAAACCCATGCCCGGCGTGCGGATCTATCTCAGTTCAGGCCAGTCAGTCGTAACGGACTCTGAAGGACTCTACAACATACCCTCGCTAGGCGACGGGCCGCAGGTGCTGTCGCTTGATCCCATTAGCTTACCCGAACGTTACTCGCTGGCGGATGGCGGCACACTCGCCGGACGCAGTTGGACCAGGCTGCTGCGCACACCGCTCGGCGGCGGCGCTTTGCTCCGTCAAAACTTCGTGTTGATGCCTAGCACTGAAGCGGCGCACCCGGTTTCACCAACCTCTGCCAAAGCGAAGGACTCGATTGCAATACCGTTGAGCACAAGCGAACGCCCAGTCGGCACAGTGAAAGCGGAAGCGAGTAAGACCTCTCCAAATAATCTTCCAACGGTTGCCGGCAGATACGAATTTGTGACAACGGAATCTGTAGATCCAGTCCCACCAGGTGAAGTGAAAGTACTAAGCCCGGCCGCGAATGCCGTTGTTCTATCCGCCGCAATGCAACTCGATGCTCGCGTGGCGTTGAGTTGGAAAGTCAGGCTTGAAGTAAACGGGAAAGCGATTTCGGAGCAGAATATCGGCACCACGCGCGAAGATCAGAAGAACAGCGTTTCAACCTACACATATGTGGGCGTTGAACTACGACCGGGACCCAACAGCGTGCGCGTCACCGCTATCGGCCCCGACGGCGCGTCTGGACATAATTTCGAATTGACAGTGTTGGGCCGTGGCCCTGTGCAACGTCTGGAAATCATCCCGGAGCAGACGGAGATACAGGCCAATGGCCACGATTCGGCAACTTTACGCCTGCGCGCCTATGACCAGTGGGGCAGTCCCGCGATCGATGATCAGGTAGCGTTGGAATCTTCAGCGGGAGAGTTGTTGCGCATTGATCAGAAGACTGGCGAGACGCGACCTGCTGAACCAGTTAACACTGCCACCAGGTCGGCATCGCAGGCCACTGCTTCGATGGCAAGCTTGTCTAGCACGCTGGTGCAAACGACACAGAAAAGTGGAAGCCATAGTGGAGTAATCGTATCGCTGGTTGGTGGGGAGGCTACAGTCAAGCTAATCGCTTCCGGAGCTCCAGGCGAAGCGCGACTGCACGCGCAGATGGGCCAATTAGAAGCGGAGGCTAAGGTACGTATTACTCCCGAATCGCGACCGACGATTTTGGTTGGACTGGCAGAGATGACTGTCGGTCAATCGGTGCCCGAGATCAACTTGCGCGGAGAACAAGGCCATTTCCGCAGCCGCCTCAGTTTCTTTTTCAGCGGACGTGTTTGGAAGCAGAATCTCGTAACTATTGCCTACGATTCGCAGCGGCCTATCAACCGCACCGCCGGACGCGATCGACTCTTCCAACTTGACCCATTGGATCGCGTCTATCCGTTGTTCGGTGATTCTTCAACTCGGCATGAAGCAGCCCAGTCGAATTCCAAGCTTTACGCACGACTGGACCACAACCGCTCTTATGCGATGTTTGGTGATCTTGATGCCGATATGGAAAACCTGGCGCTGACGGGCTACACGCGAAAGCTTACGGGCGTTAAAGTACATCTCGAAGATTCGCAGGGCGATTTTGTAACCGTCACCGGCGCTCGTCCCGATACGGCTTTTGCGCGCGACGTTTTTCCCGCTGACGGCTTTGGGCTGTTGCGCCTTTCGCATGGAGAAATATTGCCGGGCTCTGAAAATGTCACGCTAGAGGTGCGCGACCGGCGAAATCCAGAAGTCATCCTCTCGCGCGAAACCCTCGCTCGCTCGGTTGATTACAATTTAGATCCAGTGTCTGGCGACCTCTTCTTCCTGCGCTATATTTCGGTATTCGACTTTAACTTGAACCTGACCCAGTTGGTGATCACTTACGAGCACCGCGCCGACTCGCTTTCCAGCGCGATGTACACGGCCCGAGCGAAAAAGAGTTTCACCGGACTTGGGTTGCAGTTAGGTTTCGCTGGTGTGATGCAGCGGCAGCAGGATTCGGGCTCTTTCATTTTAGGGGGAATTGACGGCGAGAAAACTTTACCACGCAAGGGAAAGCTTCGCTTCGCCTTTGCGCGCAGCCAGGGCGAGATCATGGGAAGCGGAAACTCCTTCGACTCCGCTGACAGCCGGCATAACGGGTTGGCCTACCAACTGGAATTGAATCAGCCCCTGCCCTTTTATCAGGGAGTAGCCCGCGCGCGTTATTCTTATTCTTCAGCCGGCTTTTTCAATCCGTTTGGAGCCACTGTCACCCCAGGTTCAAGGCGCGGCGAAGTTGCAATTGATTTGAAACCACGGGCATCATCGATACTGCATCTGGGCGTTATGGATGAGCGCAATCGTACGGCGACCGTCGATAACCATCGGCTGACCGTCTCCGCTGGTTGGGACGAGATAATCCACGAGCGCATTCGGCTTCATCTGGGTTATGACCATCGCAACTTCGGCGACGACCTCTCAGGACGTACCAC
>JALYXE010000103.1 GCA_030947265.1 Acidobacteriota bacterium | reverse complement strand
TCGAAAACGCGCGCTTGCGTCACGAGCTTGTAGGCTCAAACGGGTTTGGCCGTTTGATTGGATCGAGTCAGTCGTTAGAGAAAACGCTCAGACAAGCACGAGCGGTTGCCGACACGTGCGCGACGGTTTTAATCATGGGTGAAAATGGAACAGGAAAGGAAATGCTTGCACGAGCAATTCATGAAGAGAGCGAGCGCGCTCATGGACCATTCATCGCCGTAAGCTGTGCTGCCTTACCGGAATCGTTAATTGAGTCCGAATTGTTTGGACACGAAAAAGGCGCATTCACTTCCGCCACCCACGCGAGAATGGGACGATTCGAGCTCGCTGACAATGGGACTCTGTTTCTCGATGAGATTGTAGAGCTCACGCCTGGCGTTCAAGTGAAACTGCTGCGGGTGTTGCAGGAGCGAGCTTTTGAGCGAGTCGGGGGTACGAAAACTATCACGGTAGACATTCGCCTGATCGCTGCAAGTAATCGTGATCTGGAGACCGAGGTAGAAGGCGAGAATTTTCGGCGGGACCTTTTCTACAGGCTAAACGTGGTGCCGCTGGTGTTACCTCCTTTGCGGGAGCGGAGAGAAGACGTCCCGGGCCTGGCAGCTCACTTCGCGTCTAAAGCCGCGGAAAAGCATGGACGCCCGACGCCGCAATTGGATCCTGCTCTTATCGATTCGCTTCACGAATACGACTGGCCCGGAAACGTCCGCGAGCTGGAAAACTTAATGGAGAGACTTGTTCTCCTGGACCACGGGCCAACACTTGGCCTTGAGTTTCTTCCGGAAAAAATGTTCAAAGTTTTGCCAGCTCCCGGAGTACCCAGCGAAACGACTTTTGAAGGCGCGGTTACTGCTTTAAAGAAGCGCTTGATTGTAAACGCACTTGAAGCAGAGAGTGGCAATAAAGTGGCTGCCGCGAAGAGACTCGGGATCAGCCGTTCCTATCTGCACCGACTGATCAGCGAATTCGGCCTGTAAGAAATAGGAGCAGTAGCAGGAGCAGGCAGAACGATTTTCCATTTGTCATTTATCAGTTGCCATTTGTCATTTCGGACCATTTCCGACCTGCGCCGTTCACCAATGGAAAATGACCATTGATAAATGAGAAATGGAAAATCTTATTCTGCCTGCTGCCTCCTGCTCCGGCCTCCTGCTTCCTGATTGACTTGAATAGCCCAAGGTCCTTCGGCGATTATCTACGACAAAGGTTTCGTAGATGGCCAACATACAAGAGCGCCTGCCGGAGAATGCTCCCGGGGATTTTTACGTTGATGCGAGCTGCATTGACTGCGACACCTGCAGCCAACTGGCGCCGGCGATTTTCCGAGACCATGGCGAGCAGTGTAGTGTCTACCGGCAACCCGAAACGGATGCAGAAACGCGCCTGGCGCTGATGGCCTTAGTAGCCTGCCCCACCGGTTCAATCGGAACCAGCCAACAGCACAACGCACACATCGGCATAGACGCCTTTCCCTCTCTTATTGCCGAGGATGTGTACTTCTGTGGTTTCACTTCGGAGTCCAGCTTCGGCGCTTGGAGTTACCTGATAGCCCGGCCTGAAAGCCGCGGAGGCAACCTGCTGATCGATTCGCCACGCTTTGCTACTCATCTGGTGAAACGTATTGCGGAGATGGGCGGTATAAGCCGGATGCTTCTAACGCATCGGGACGATGTCGCGGACCACCAGCTGTTCGCAAGAAAGTTTGGTTGCGAGCGGGTCATGCATGCTGAAGATGGCGCCGAAAGACTGGGGGTCGAACGCATTATCGACAGTGAAAAGCATGTCTTGCTCGATAATGATCTGGTTGCGATTCCTACACCCGGTCACACACGAGGCCACATGGTTTTTCTGTACAAGCAAAAATTTCTTTTCACTGGCGATCATCTGGCGTGGTCGCCGCTTCGCGAAACTTTGACCGCCTTTCCCAGCGTGGCATGGTACTCGTGGGCGATGCAGACGGAGTCGATGGTTAAGCTGGCGAATTACGATTTTGAGTGGGTTCTGCCCGGCCATGGAGATCTGCATCACGACACAGTTCAGAACATGCGTTATCATCTCCAATCTTGCATCGCCTGGATGAAAACTCGACCCTGACCGGAGGAATCGAATCATAAAACGAGGAAAACGATGAATAGAAATCAAAAGATTGCTTTGGGATGTGGAGTGGCCGGTTGCCTCGGATTGATCGTGATCGTGA
>JALYXE010000069.1 GCA_030947265.1 Acidobacteriota bacterium | reverse complement strand
CGCCTTCTTTCTTTCGCTGCGCGCTTACAATATTTCCCGCGCCAACGCGTCTACAGTAGTGGATGAATGAGCCGCCGAGCGCGCCAGCAATGACCGAGCAAGGCTTCGATCAAGATAGGCAAATCTCTGCAATCGTCGCGGAGGAACGATCCCGGCTGCGCAATTTCATCCGCCGGCGCGTGCCCGACCCTGCAGACGTCGAAGACATCGTGCAGGAGGTCTTCTACGAACTGGTCCAAGCCAATCGCCTGCTGATGCCGATTGACCACGTGACCGGCTGGCTTTTTCGGGTGGCGCGCAATCGCATCACGGATTTTTTCCGCAAGAAGAAGTCAGATACCTTCAGCGATGCGGCGATCCAAGACGAAGACGGCGAGCTGCTCGGGATCGAAGATCTGTTGCCATCGCCCATCGATAGATTAGGGGCCGGGCCGGAAGCGCTTTACGTCCGCAGCTTGCTTCTCGATGAGCTGGAACTTGCGATCGACGAACTGCCCAATGATCAGCCCTATGGGCAGCGTCAAGTATTCATAGCGCACGAACTGGAGGGGCGGAGCTTCAAAGAGTTGTCGGCGGAAAGCGGTGTGAACGTCAACACTCTACTCTCGCGCAAGCGCTACGCGGTGCTTCATCTGCGCGAACGACTGCAAAGTATTTACGACGAGTTTATGAATAAGTGAGTGTCTCAAGTTTGGATTTCTCTGTGCCATCTCCGTGTTCTCGGTGTCTCTGTGGTGAGTTTTTGCTCGCTAAGATCCACCACAGAGACACCGAGGGCACAAAGGACGCACAGAGAGGTTCGATTACGAAGAAGTGAGGAAACACAACATGAGAAGAAGAATGATTTGGATGGCGCCAACGGCAATCGTGGGGATGGCTGTCTTCATCGTCATTGGTGGCGAAGTGGTGCTGCATTTGTGGAACTGGCTGCTGCCGGCGTTGTTCGGATGGCGGGAAATTACCTTCTGGCAGGCTATCGGCCTGCTGGCTCTCTGCCGGATTCTGTTTGGAGGCTTTGGTCTTGGTGGTGGCTGTCATCGGCCTAATTCGCGAGGGCGAATGCGCGAGCGAGTGAGTGAGCGAATGGCCGAGCGCTGGGAACAGATGACGCCGGAGGAGCGGGAAAGATTTCGGCAGGGGCTTCATGGTCGCGGCGGGCGCACGACGCCGCTGGATTCGCGGCCGAGTGCGTGAACTTTGCGTCATTCAATATCGTAGTGCCTTAAGGAGGTGAAGGAGAATGTATTGTTCATCTTGCGGCGTGGCTGTCACGCCGGGCTTGACCTACTGTAATTATTGTGGGGAAAAGTTGAGTGGTGCTAAGAGCCATAGCGTTATCAAATCGCCAGAAGTGAGACCTGAAACCCTCGTGGGGGCGATGGTATTTGCCTTCGTCTTCGGCCTTGTAGCCATCATGATGCTAATCGGCATGATGAAATCAGTGCTCGCGTTAAGTACTGGGCCGATTCTCGCTTTCACCGTGCTGAGCTTTCTCATAATGCTTTCACTCGAGGGTGTGTTCATTCGACTGTTATTGCGTCGCAAGCGTGGCGCTGAGGAAGCAGGCGACACTGTGCTATTGAAGGAGCAAGCAACAAGAGAGCTTGCCGCAGCCCAGGCGCGAGTGCTGCCAGAATCCATGCCGAGCGTGACCGAGCACACTACCCGCGCGTTTGATCCAATCTACCGCGAGCGAACATCAAAATGACGAATCGTCCTTGATTTACTTCGCGCACAAGCTCGTTGGACGGCTGTGCCACGCACCGTGCGGAAAGGCGTCCCTCTTTGGAGTGCGCTGACTTGTCAGCGCTTTGGCCGGTCGCGACTTGTCGCGGCCATGGTGGAATTGAGACTGCGCACGCACCGGCGTCAAGCCGCCTCAGACCAAAGCGGCGACTTGTCGCCGCACTCCAAAGAGTTGCCGCTCTACCCTGTGCTGCGGCAAGCCGCGCAGAGATCTACGGGAATGAATGAGCCGTCGCTGGCGGTTGGCGCAAGCAGGCTGGCCCGGTCGCACACTCTGCGGGACGAATAAGCAAGGGAAAAGAAGACATGAACTCAACCAAAAAGAACGCCAGAGTCGCAGGGTTAATCTATCTATCACTTGCACTAACCGCCCCATTTTCCCTCATCTATATTCCCCTCACTCTGATCGTGCGTGGCAACGCCACCGCGACGGCCAACAACATCACCGCGCATGAGTCGCTCTTCCGTCTCGGCATTGTGAGCGAGCTGGTCGCCTCGACCACCTTCATCTTCGTGGTCCTGGCTCTTTACCGGTTGCTCAAGGAAGTGAACCAGAACCACGCTGCGCTGATGGTGATCCTGGGTCTGCTCTCTGTTCCCATCGGCTTTCTGAACGCGCTGAACAACGCGGCTGCCCTGACGCTCCTGAGCGGCGGCGAGTACCTGTCCGTCTTCCGGACTGATCAGCTGCACACCCTGGCCATGCTGTTCATCACCTTGCATGGCTACGGAAACATCGTCGCCGGGATTTTTTGGGGGCTGTGGCTTTTTCCCTTCGGGCTGCTCGTCTTCCGCTCGGGCTTCCTTCCCCGCATCCTGGGCGTCTGGCTGATCATCAACTGCTTCGCCTACCTGGCCATCAGCTTTACGGCCATGCTGTTACCGCACTACAAGGATGTGGTCTCTCTCGTCATGATGCCTGCTCTTCTTGGAGAGTTAGCTATCGTTTTGTGGCTCTTGATCATGGGTGCAAAGGTGCAACCGTTGGACCACTCGGCCTTTGCGTCGTCGGGTGGTTAGGCTGCTTTGGGTACTGGCTCCTCACTTTTACCAAAATACTCATTCCGCATTCTATCCCGCGTTAATAACGCGATTGACTATGTTCCTTAACGCCGTGGGGCCGCCCGCGACGATGCTTTGGCTTCTAATCAAAGGCGTAAATGCGCCATAGCCGATTAGTGAGGATTAAAGTCGACAAACAAATGATTGCGGCGCCCTCGGAAGGGTAGTGACCTGGTTTCAGTTTTCCCTGCGCCAGCTTCGTGTTCTCCGTGTCTCTGTGGTGCATTCCTGCCATCAAACACTTACCACTGAGCTACAGAAGGGTTCGCTAATCACACGCGGTTAAACTTGTGGTCAGCCTCAAGCCGCGCGCGACGGAAAACGTGTAACGTTAGCGAAATCGATGTTGTGCCGCTTGATCATGCGGTCAAGCGTCTTGCGATCCACGCCGAGCAAACGCGAAGTAGCCTGCTTATTTCCCTTCATGTGCTCCAACGCCCGCCTTACGTAGCGTCCTTCAATCTCCGTGAGCGGAACCCACTCTTCTTCCGCTTCGGGGAGCGCGGCGTGTGTCAGCTTGTCAGTCTCGCCCAACCCTTCTTCGCTATAATTCCTTATGCGCTCCGGCAGGTCTTGTGGTCGTATGGTGCCTTCACACATCGCTACCGCACGCACTACCGCATTCTCGAGCTCCCGGATATTTCCCGGCCAGCCATATCTCTCCAGCAATACCAGAGCATCAGGCGAAAACTCCACGGTCGGATTCAACGTATACACCTGCTCTGCAAAGCTTCGTGCCAGCGGCAGTATGTCTTCACGCCTGTCTCTCAGCGGCGGCAAGACAATCGAAACGACGTTCAGGCGGTAGAAGAGGTCTTGACGAAACCTCCCTGCTTTTACTTCACCTTCCACGTCCCGGTTACTTGCCGCGATGACACGTACGTCAACCTTTTGGGTTTGGTTTGATCCAACTTTCCGAATCTCCCCTTCTTGTAGCGCGCGCAAAAGCTTGACCTGGAAACTGGGTGTTGTCTCCGTAATCTCATCCAGGAATACAGTTCCGCCGTCGGCTTCCTCCCAAAGTCCGCGGCGGTCGCGGTCGGCCCCTGTAAACGCGCCGCGAATATGTCCGAACAGTTCCGACTCGATTAACTCCGCCGGTATTGCCCCGCAGTTTACGGCTACGAAAGATTTCTGAGCGCGCTTGCTGCGCTGGTGTAAAGCGGAAGCAACAACTTCTTTTCCGGTCCCTGATTCCCCGCTCAAGAGTACGGCCAGGTTTGTTCCGGCAACGCGCCCGACCTGCTTCATCACTTCGATGAGTGCGCCGCTCCGACCAACTAAATCGATATCTGACTCGTACGCCCTCGCGCCCTTCGTTGCGATCAAACGATGATGTGGCCGACTTGCCAGGCGTTCTGAGATCGCTGCTGAAAGTTGCTGTAAAGCCTCGACGCTAAACGGCTTCAAAAGATAGTCGTACGCTCCGAAGGCCGTCGCGTCCAGGGCACCCACGGCGCTGCCGCGTCCCGTCATCAGAACTACCTCTGTCTTCGGTAATTCTTCTTTGAAGCGTCTCAGCACACTAAATCCATCGGCGCCGCCCAGCAGAACATCGCAGAAAACCACCGACCACTTCCCCTCACGAAGCATATCGAATGCGGTTTCGGCAGAATCAGCCTCGCTTACCTCCCAGCCTTCGTCCTGAAGAACCCGGCTTACGAAGCCACGTACTTGCGGCTCGTCGTCTATTACCAGTGCTTGCATGAATCTTTTCTCCACGCTGAGTTTCTTAATTATGAATTACTGTCCTGGCCCCGGAGCTTCGCGGCAATCATAGCGATCATTCAAGAGCATCAGCAGCAAGCTCCTGATCTGTTCCTCATCATCGATGACCAGTATTCGTGGTCTATTTTAGCTTAAGAATCCAATACGTCTCTGACTTTTCGCGCAGCAGTAGCCGCGTCAAAGGGCTTGTGAATGAAATTCAGTTTTGCATCAAGCAGTCCGTGGCGAACGATGGCATCATCGGTGTAACCTGACATGTATAACACTCTTGAGTGGGGTCTGATGGTGGCCAGTCGATCAGCAAGTTCAGGCCCGCTCATTTGGGGCATCACTACGTCCGTGATCATGAGGTGGATCTCTGAATCATGCTGCGCGGCTATTTCAAGCGCCTCTTCGCCGTTTGCTGCCGCGAGCACGTCATAGCCCTGTCCTTCAAGAATGGCTTGCACTATCTTGCGTACCTGTTCTTCGTCTTCAACGAGAAGGACTGTTTCGGTGCCTTTTGGCAGCAATGGCACTCCGGCGCTGATTTGCTCGTCCGCCGTGACCGCATCGACGCGTGGCAGATATATTTTGAAGGTACTGCCTTTTCCGACCTCGCTGTAAAGCCAGACGTTTCCGCCACTCTGCTTTACGATTCCATAAACCGTAGCCAGTCCTAATCCCGTGCCTTTACCCGAGCCCTTAGTGGTGAAGAAGGGCTCGAAGACATGCGCCTGCAGGTCGGCAGCCATTCCACAACCCGTATCGGTAACCGCAAGCATTACATAGGGACCAGCGAGAGCGGCATGACGTAGCGCATAATCGGAAGAAAGCACCGTATTGCCGGTTTCAATCGTCAGTTTTCCGCCGGCCGGCATTGCATCTCGCGCATTTACAATAAGATTTAGCAATACTTGTTCAATTTGGCCGGGGTCGGCTTCTACTTGTCCCAGGTTCGGATCAGTTAGAGCGAGAAGATCGATATCTTCGCCTATCAGGCGTCGCACCATTTTCTCCAGATCAGAAACAACGCTGTTTAGATCCAATATCTTCGGTTGTAGAATTTGCTTGCGGCTGAACGCGAGCAACTGACGGGTTAGACTACCGGCGCGATCACTCGCTTTCTTTATTTCTTCAACGCTTGAGCGGTGTGGGCTTTCCGGAGACAGCTTCCCTAAAATGATGCTCGAATAGCCACCGATAACAGTCAGCAGATTATTGAAGTCGTGGGCCACGCCGCCAGCCAACTGGCCGATTGCCTCCAGTTTTTGCGACTGGCGAAGTTGTTCTTCACTTTCACCTAAAGCTTCTTCGACTCGCTTGCTTTCTATGAACTGGCCAATCTGGCCGCCGATGGTGGCCATCATCGCAAGCAGCGCCGGATCAGGCTCGCGAATCGAGCGGCTGAAAAATTCCACCACACCCAGCACCTCCGAGCGAAGCCATATCGGGAAACCACATGCCACCCGAAAGCCGACTTTGGCCGCGATAGATAATCTTGAGAAGTTCGCATCTTCGACGACGTCCGAGATCCACACTGGCTGGCAATTTGTCCACACTCTTCCGGGAAGTCCAATGCCCATTGCGAAGACCGACTCACGCGTGGCTTGTGCGAATTCGTCTGCCTCCGCCCCGGGAGCCTGCCATATTTCGGTGCAACGCATGAGATCCGGCCCGTCTGCGAGCGTCCATAGCCCGCCGTGTTCCCAACCAAGGCTCTTACAAACGGCCTGGAGAATCTCTTGTGCCCCTTCACTAAAAGTGTTTGATTCAGCGATCGCGCGGGTAATGGCATATTGCGCAACCAGGCGATCCTCAGCACTCTTTCTTTCCGTGATGTCGCGCAAGTAACCCGTGAACATCGGCGTACCTTCGAATTCAATACGCGTAATGGTTAGTTCGACGGGAAACTCGGCGCCATCGCGACGCTGTGCGCTCAGCTCCTGACGTTGGCCAAGGTTGCGAGCTTTGCCGGTTGCGAGATAGCGTGCTAGTCCCTGGCGGTGTTGCACTCTGAAACGCGGTGGGATTATTAGCTCTGCCAGTTCCCTGCCGGTGGCCTCCTCCTGACTGAAGCCGAAAGTTTTTTCTGATGCTGGATTCCAATCAACGACCATCCCCTGATGGTCCATCGTGATGATGCAATCCATTGCTGATTCCAGGATTGCTCTTTTGCGGGCCTCGCTATTACGCAGCGCATCCTCCGCTCGCTTACGCTTGGTAATGTCGCGGGCAATGCCCTGTACACCGACAGGCACACCGTCTTTCAGAACAAGCCTGGTGTTTACTTCGACCGCGATACGGCTGCCATCCTTGGCGATAATCTCCAGGTCATAAGCAGTTATGCTTTCGCCAGCGAGCTTTCGCCTTAACATCTCCAGCGCCTTCTCCACATACTCGGGCGCCAGAGTTTTTGCGAGGCTCATTCCCAAACCTTCTTCGCGCGAGTAGCCGGTGATCTGCTGGGCTGCTTTATTGGTTGAGGTATAGTTACCACTCAAGTCGTGCTCATAGATAATGTCATGAGCGTTCTCAACCAGATCACGGTATCGTTCTTCGCTCTTAATTAATTCGTCTTCCGCCTTTTTGCGTTCCGTGATGTCTTCGACGGCGCCCTCGCAGCAAATCTCTCCGCCCGTTTCATCACTGATCAAACGCATATTAAGCGAGAGCCAGATCTTTTGGCCGTCTTTGCGGTAAGCCTCAAACTGAGCTCCCTGCACGACGCCGCCTTTATGGAGAGTGCGAGTGAACTCCTCCTGGACCTCGGGATTGACGTAGAGTTGACGACGGATATCAGTAATCGTCGCGATCACTTCTTCGGGCGAGTCGTATCCAAGGATGCGAACCATAGACGGATTGACGGTGGTGAATCGCCGATCGGCGGTTGCCTGAAAAATTCCTTCGACCGCGTTCTCAAAGATCGAGCGATACCGCTCTTCGGCGTTATGGACCTGCCTATACAGCGACGCCGTCTCGAGCGCGGATGCCGCGGTGCTGGCAAGAATAGTCAAAGCCTTCATTTGGCCCCGTGCGAAAGGACGCAGGCGGCTGGTAAGGTTGAGATTGATAACGCCCACTAACTTGTTCGCCACCTGCATGGGCACCGAGATCGCAGAGGAAATTTCAGGACGCGGCCAGAGAGCGACAAAGCGGTTATCGTGGACGGCGCCGTTGAGAATTACCGGTTCGCCCTCGCGCGCTACCCAACTTGCTATACTCTGTGCAAACGGAATGCGCTCACCCAACAAGCGTTCTCTTTTCTCACCACGCACTGCTGCCACATAAAGCTCCCGCCCATCACTTGTAGGCAATAGGATGGAAACCTCGTCCGCATCGGTTTGCTGCAATGCGGCATCTGCCAACTTGCTCAGTACCGTTTGTGGATCGAGAGTGAAAGCAATCGTCTGAGAGAGCCCATGGATGGCCACGGTATCGCGAAGTTGTAAATTTTCGAGACGGAGATGCCTGGTATTCATGGCGCGAGTAAGCGCCGGCATCAAGGTTTGCATGCGGAAGGGTTTGAGGACGTAGTCGAAGGCGCCCAGCTTCATGGCATCGACGGCTGTCTGAATGGTGCCTTGCCCCGTCATGATGATGCCCACCAGGTGAGGATCTATCTCGAGAGCGGACCCGAGTAAACTGATGCCGTCCATTTCAGGCATCATCAGATCGGTCAGCAACACATCGAAATTTTGTTCTTTAAGTTTCGCGAGCGCCGGAAGGCCCGAGCTATAACCAGTAGCTTCGTAACCCTCTTTGATAAGTGATTGGACTAGAAGGGTCCTTAACTCGGGCTCATCGTCTACGACAATTATCTTGCCGACCGGCCGGCACATTGACATCGCGCCGACGGCATCCACTTGGGTTTCCTCAAGGTCCTGGATCTGGCTTGTCACGCAGCTATTGATACCCCTTCCTCAGTAACGGGCAAGGTGATGCGTACGGTGGTTCCT
>JALYXE010000066.1 GCA_030947265.1 Acidobacteriota bacterium | reverse complement strand
AGGCAGTAGGCAGAAGGCAGTAGGCAGAAAGCAGTAGGCAGAAAGCAGTGGGCAGTGAGCAGGAGCAAGAGCGGGAGGCAGGAGGCAGGAGGCAGGAGGCAGGAGCAGGAGCGGGAGGCAGGAGCAGAAGAGCGTGATGAAAAAATCTGATTCGAGAAAGAAACCAGTTAGAAAATCATTAGCTGCGTCTCAAGCCAGTAGCTTAAACCGGCGCACTTTCGTAAAGCTCGTGCCAGCGCTAGGTGCAGCGGTTGTTGTCGCTCCGCGGCTGAGGATCGCGGCTACTTTTGCCCAAGCTACTTCGCCCACGCCAACCCCCACGCCGACGCCCCTGCTTTCACCTTCACCTTCACCTTCGCCAGCGCCTCTGCGCGTGACGAAAGAAATGCTGCGGCAATTCGAGAAGCTGATTGGCATTGAACTTACCGACGCGCAGGAGGCGATGGCGCTGCCCAACGCCAACACGAATCTCGAAAGGTACGAAGCTCTTCGGAAGATCGAAATTCCGCTGGATACAGAACCCGCGACTCTGTTTCATCCTGCGCTGCCCGGCAAGACGTTCAACCTCAAGCCCGGCAAATTTAAGCTAAGCAAAGTCGAGACTCGTCAGTTGAGTTCGTTTAGCTCAATGGACGAGCTGGCGTTTGCGACGGTCCCACAGCTCGCGGAATTGATTCGCACACGAAAAGTTTCTCCGGTTGACCTTACGAAAATGTACCTCGGGCGTTTGAAGAAGTACGGACCAAAGCTTAATTGCGTGGTGACGCTCACCGAAGATCTAGCGCTTGCGCAAGCCGCGGAAGCCGAACGTGAGATCAAAGCCGGGAAGTATCGTGGACCGCTGCACGGCATTGCATGGGGCGCAAAAGATCTTTTTGCCACGAAGGGAATTCGCACCACCTGGGGAGCTGAACCTTATCGGGATCAGGTAATCGGTTACGACTCGACAGTCGTCGAACGTTTGCGAGCTGCGGGCGCGGTGCTGGTTGCGAAACTTTCTATGGGAGCTCTCGCCCAGGGCGGTCGCTGGTTTGCCGGCATGACCAGGAATCCCTGGCAGGTCGATGAAGACAAGATAGGCTCGAGCGGCTCATCAGCCGGCCCGGCTTCCGCCACCGCCGCTGGGTTGGTAGGTTTTTCAATTGGCACCGAAACGCTTGGCTCAATCATTTCACCCTCATCGCGGTGCGGTGTGGTCGGGCTGCGACCGACATACGGCCGGGTCAGTCGCTATGGTGCAATGGGCCTGAGTTGGACGATGGATAAAATTGGGCCGATTTGTCGTGGGGTTGAAGACTGCGCGGCGGCGCTCAACGCAATGTATGGTCCCGATGGACGCGACCTTACGGTCGGCGATGTTCCTTTCAACTGGCAGCCCGTCAAATCACCTGGAAGTATGCGAATCGGATATTTAAAAACCGAGTTTGACCAGCAGCAGGACCCGGAACGAAAGGCAATCTACCAGCAAGCTCTCGACGCATTGAAATCCGCCGGCGCAATTCTGCAACCCATCGAATTGCCGAAGTTTTCGATTGCTGCGCTGCGCATCATTCTGGTCGCAGAGGCCGCCACTGCTTTTGACGATCTCACTCGCAATGGGGGAATCAACCAGCTCTCAGGGCAAGAACCCAGCGATTGGCCCAACACTTTTCGTAGTTCGCGTTTCATTCCTGCGGTGGAATACATTCGGGCGCAACGCGCTCGTCGGCTACTAATGCAAGCGATGCAGGACCTAATGTCGAATTGGGACGTGTTTGTTTCGCCCGCCCCCGGGAGCGCTGGCCTGCTCGTTACAAATCTGACTGGTCATCCGGCGGTCGCTGTGCCATGTGGCTTTCCGAAGGGTCTTCCGCAATCAATTATGTTTACTGGGGGACTCTACGACGAGGGTGCGCCGCTGGGAGTGGCGCTCGCTTTCGAGCGTGCGACGCAGTGGCACACGATGCATCCCAAAATGGATTGGGTATGAAGTGAGTTAGCCTAGAGATCTACACGAGCCCTATTGAAGGACTACTGTGAGGACGAGGAATTAGATTAAGCGCCAAAGGCGCGAAATGTAAAAGCCTGGGCCAGCGGCCCAGGAAGCGTGCTCAAAAATGTCAATTGAGCGCTGAAGGCGCGGCATGGTTAACCGGTTGTCGCATTCCATTTCGTAGTCTTATTTCGCGCCTTTAGCGCTTTCACTCTTAACCGCATACACCTTTTCCTGGACCGCTGGCCCAGGCTTTTACATTTCGCACCTTTGGTGCTCACAGCCATCAGAGCCCTTTGGACTCAGGTTCGAGTCACCTAGAAGCCTGCGTCGTTTAGCAGGCGTGGCAGATCGAGAACCAGGGCCACTGTACCGTCATGCAATTCAGTAGCGCCCGCGACGCCGTACCAGCGTCCCGCATGGCGGCCCAGATTGCGCACCAGTACCTCTTCGGTTCCTTCGACGCGATCCACGACGATTCCAATATGCTCCGAGCCGTTGCTGCTCGCAGCCGGTTGTTCATCTGGAAAGTGACAGGTGATGAGTTGCAATTGTTTGTGCGAATTCTTTTCTACTGGGGATGTTTCAGCGGGTTGGCCGAGCAGTTCGCGCAGAGAAATTACGGGCAGCTGATCTGCCCCTGATCTTTGAGGCTCGCGCGTTTTTTCTTTAATAATTCTCTTTGCATCCTTAAGGTCGACCGCATCAACAGCCAAAATCTGGCTTGCTGCTATGCAGTAACGATTGCTTCCGGAGATAACTACCGTCGCAGCGAGTAGGCCAAAGGTTACCGGCAAGCGAATCTCAAATGTCGTCCCTCCACTGGGTTTGCTGGAAACTCGAAGCTCACCTCCAACCTGCTCAACGGTCGTCTCTACTACATCAAGCCCAACACCCCTGCCGGAGACCTTTGATGCCGAGACAAGGGTTGTAAAGCCCGGACGGAAGATCAGACGCACACTTCGCTCGAAATCCAGTTGGGACTCGCCGCCTGCAAGTCCGAGTCGCATCGCCGCTTCGGAAATAAGGCGAGGGTCGATGCCGTGGCCATCGTCCGTTACTCTTATCCTGCAACGGCTTCCTTCGTTGACCGCTTCGATCCGAATACTGCCCCGCTTTTTCTTGCCAGCCCGAGCGCGCTCCTCGGCACTCTCGATTCCGTGGCCCACAGCATTGCGGACCAGGTGGATGAGTGGATCGACTATCGCTTCCGCCAGCAACTTGTCGATGAGAAGGTCGGTTCCGGCAGTCTGAAAATCGACTTCCTTTTCGGCCAGACGTGCTGCTGCCCGGCCGGCACGCACGACGCGCTGAAGAGTCGGGCCCAGCGAAACCATTCGCAGGTTGATCAATTCATCCTCGACCCCCATGAAAGAGTTTCTAATCTGCTCGTTCAAATTTCGCAGGCGCTCGCGCGCTGACCGTGGCAGTTGTTTTTGGGAGATAGCCACCTCAAGAGCGTTCGAAGTGACACGAGAGAGTTCATGGGTTGAGGATATAAGCCGATCAAGTTTATCCAGATCGGTGTGCACAAAATTTGAGAGAGATGAGACTGGAGCAAACGATGAAAGCAGGGGTGTTGTCTGCTCATAGTCTTCAGCGAGTTCAGCACTTTCGGCTTGTGCCAGTTGATTGAAGGCCACATCAGAGAAGGCAATAACACTTTCCTGTAAGTCATGAGTGTTTGCCTGGCTGGCATATAGGACGCGAAAGTTAATTTTGTCATGGTGCAAATTGTCGACGGTGGGTGAGGTTGAAATCACCTCGCCGTGTTCCGCGAGTATTTTCTTTAATCGGGTAAACTGTTCGTCGAAACTCCCTATATCGAAGCTGGTTGCGACCACGAAAACAGCACTGCCTTCCTCGACAATGCTTCTCAAGCGATGCTTCTCAGGCTGAGTTAACGACTGCCAGATCTCTAACGGAACTTTTTTAAGAATCCCCTCTGTCTTACCCTCCCGCTCCGGTGTCTTGCCTTGAGCCGCAGCCTGAAGACGTGCAAAGAGAGGCCGGCGAGAAGGCTCAAGGATTCCGGAAGCTGCCAGACTAACACTTTCCGCCAGCCCCTCAGAGGCGCTCTCACAAGTGTCTAACACGCCATCGTCGAGAATAGTTCGGCCGATGCGCACAGCGTCAAGCAGATTCTCAAACTCATGCGCAATTTGGCCCACAGCGTCCAGCCCACAGGAGGCGGCGGATCCTTTTATGCTGTGCACCCGTCGGAAAATTCGATCGATCAGCTCTCGCCGGGAGCGACCATCGCCCTGCTTTTCGCGCAACTTGTATAGATCGGCGAAGGTCTGCTCGACAAGCTCTTCGATTTCTACCAGGAATTCATGTTGAGTTTGGTCCACGAAAAGAATAGTAATTCGTAAACCCTGAATAGTGAATACCCTAAAGGCGGGCTGGCGGGAAAGTTCGTCATGCAGAAGACGCCGATTGTTCGTCATCTGATGGTTGTTCGGATTCAGATTCCAACTCGGATTCGGATTCCAATTCCGACTCTTGAGGCTCTATGTGTTCCTGGGGCTGCTGTTCATCAAGGTCGCGTTTGATGGCGTCGAGTATGCCGTTGATAAACTGCGTAGCTTCGTAGGTTGAAAAGCGGCGGGCGATTTCCAGTGCTTCGTTGATGGCAACAGTGCGAGGAGTAGGTTCGTAAAGAAATTCGTAAACGGCAAGACGGAGAATGTTGCGATCTACAATTGCCATGCGCGGGATGCGCCAGTGTTCCGCGCGCGAACGTATGCGCTCGTCCAGGGCGTCGAGGCGCGCAAGAGTTCCGGCGGCTAGACGCGTCGCGAATTCGCGCGCCGATTCCTCCGTCTCGGAGTCGCCCAGTTCGGCCCAGTAGGTACGCAAGACCTCATCCGGGGCAGCGTTGGCAACATCGGCCGCAAAGAGCATTTGCAAGGCGCACTCGCGCGCCTTACGTCGCGAACCCATAATGCATTTCAAGGATGAATTATGAGCGATGAATGATGAAAGAAAGCGTTTCTTTTCATCGTTCCGCGTTCATCGTTCATCGTTCTCCAAAGCTTCCTTGTAAAGATTTACCAACTCAACCGCCGTCGTGGCAGCTTCAAAACCCTTGTTTCCCAGTTTGACCCCCGCACGCTCGATGGCCTGGTCAAAGCTGTCCGCAGTTATCACTCCGAAAACTACCGGAATGCCAGTTTGCAACCCTGCCTCAGCGATACCTCGGGCCACTTCACTTGCGATGTACTCGAAATGTGGAGTCTGGCCACGGATAATTGTACCGACGCAGACGACCGCATGAAACTTTCCCGAGCCTGCCAACTTCAGAGCCAACAGTGGAATCTCGAAAGCGCCGGGAACTTTGTAGACCTCCACCGATTTCTCGTCGGTCCCTAATCGCTCAAAGGCATCCAGTGCACCCTCAACCAGCCGCGCGCTAATGAAGTCGTTCCAACGACTGGCGACAATCGCGAAACGAAACCCTTGACCATTGAGATGACCTTCGTGAATTGCTGGCTGCAAGACCGCGCGGCTCCGCTTCATGTCCTCTGCTAAGGCTTACCAGGGCATTTCGCAGTATAGGTGAAGCGAAAGCGAGCAGCAAGGTAGGTTTTAGTGATGGGCAGCGGGGTAGGTACAAGCCTGGCCCGCTATGAGTTAGACCAGCTTCATCGGCGTTGGGTTCTTCGGATCTTTAGTGTAATCGTAAAACCCGCGTCCTGACTTGCGCCCATACAAGCCGGCCATCACCATGCGTTTCAATAGGGGTGGCGGCGCAAATCGTTTCTCGCGGAATTCATTGAACATGATCTCGGCGATGTAATAAGTGGTGTCCAAGCCCACGAAGTCGCCTAACGTAAACGGCCCCATTGGATAGCCCAAACCGAGCTTCATCGAAGTATCAATGTCTACAATCGAACCGACGCCTTCCTCCAGGGCACGGATGGCATCGAGCATATATGGCACCAGCAGTCGGTTGACGATGAAGCCCGTCTTGTCGCCTGCGCGTACCGGCACCTTCCCGAGTCGTTTACTAAACTCAATTGCCTGTTCGTAGACAGCCTCGTCGGTCAATATGGTTTTTACAACTTCAACCAACTTCATTATCGGCACGGGGTTGAAAAAGTGCAGACCAATGAAGCGTTTCTGGCGTGCAGGGGAAGTCGCCGTCATCATCTCTGTGATTGAGATGGAGGAAGTATTCGATGCGAAAATAGCTTCCGGCTTACATACGCCATCGAGCTGTTTATAGGTTTTTCTTTTCTCCTGGACGTTTTCGATTATTGCTTCGATCACAATGTCGCAATCCGCAAGGTCCTCAAAAGAAGTGGTGCCTGATAAGCGGTCGCGAGTGGCCTTTTGCTGCTCGGCGGTAATCGAGCCTTTCTCAGCAAACCTTGAGAGGGACTTCTCAACTCCGGCAAGTCCCCTCTCAATCAGCTCGTTTGAAACCTCGCGAACGATAGTTTCAAATCCTGCGCCGGCCGCGGTTTGAGCGATACCGGAGCCCATCAGTCCGCAACCCAGGACTCCGACTTTCTTTATTTCCATCTCTTTCAGGTCTCCTATGATTTGGAACGCAAACTGAGAATTAGCGCCCAGGCTAAACGGCTCGCGTTACCGACTTCGGGGGGATGCCTCCCCAGACATTTCCGCAAACCAATAGTTTGCTTTACCTGCTAAAACTGCGCTACTGCGGGGAAGGTTCCCCCTCGGTCACCTGGACCAAACCGTAACTTCTTCCAATAGTTTTCAGCCAGGTATTGTACTCTTTGCGCCACAAATCGAAGTCGGCCTGCAACTGCTTTAGCCCTGACAGCGCTTTCCTGGAAGTAAGCTGGTTGGTGTTTGCCGCCGGCGTGTGAAGGACCTTTACTTTGATCAGTAAAATTTTCAGTCTCTCTCTTAAGTTGTCAGCTTTGGGATCGAGTGAGGGCGCGGTTTGCAATTCTCTGACAGCGCTGTCGGCGCTGGTAATGTCGCCTTCTTTGACCAGGTAGAAAGCTTCCTTCGCATCATTCATTGCTTTCGCCCAGGTGACAAACTTGTCGGTGTTGGGATCGACAGACCGAACTGCCTGGTTAAGCACAGACACAGGCATTGGATCTTTGAAATGCTGCGCAGCCTTAATAAAGCTAACGGCTACCAGAGCAATTGCCGCGATCTGAAGTATCTGCCAAGTAACGGCGATGCCGGATTTTTCCCCTGGTCTACGATAGTCAACGACGAGAGCCAACATTGCACCCGAAGTCAGGCCCCCAAGATGAGCGGCATTATCGATGAAGCCTCGGCCCAGATATCCGATGAACAGATTTATGAGAATGATCGGCAACATTCCCGTCCCGAATGCTCGTTTGAAGCCTTCGGGCAATTCGTGGCGAAACTTGATGCCAAAAACAAAGAGAACTCCCACCAGTCCAAAGAGCGCTCCCGAGGCGCCTGCAGACGGCACATCACTGATCTTAAAAATAAATCGACCCGGACCGACCGACAACCCAGGTCTCACTGTTAAGTAACTTGCGACAACTCCAGCGACCCCGGTTAACACCCAGAAGACGATAAACTTTCCGGAGCCGTAAAGCTTCTCAACATACGGCCCGACGACCCACAAACTGTACATGTTAACCAATACATGCGGCAGGTTGACATGGACAAACATGGGAGTAACAAAGCGCCACAATTGATGTTGCTCATTAATTAAGCTGTTTAGCTTTGCGCCATAGGCAACCAGCACGGGCTCGGAAAACCCCCACAAGGCGCCAGAAGTCATTCCGCTTGATTGCCACATCAGCAGGAAGACGAAAAGGTTGGCGACCAGCAGGACGATGGTGAACTTGTGAGGGCGGTCCAGGACTGCGCGCGCAAATCGCAACGTCTCACGGTCGGGAATTGGCCTCAATTTGCGGCCAGTGGCGGGACTTTTAACTGAGGTACCGCAGACTGCGCATTGCCCTTGCCCTCCGCCCACGATTGAGCCGCAACTGCGACACATGGTGGGCCTGCCGGCGTTGTCGTTGTTTGGCGAGTGATCAGGCAATATCGATTAGGGCTTTACGCTAGCAAGCGTGATGCTTCTAAAAACAAAAAGCATCACGCTCAATATTTCTTCAAAACTTTGGAATGAACCTGATGAGATTCTACACTGAAGTTATGAGAAGACGTTAATGGGACTACGCCGAATAGCTAACGTCTTACGCTGGCGGCAAGATGCTGGCCTCATCGCGTCACGTCATCAGCTTAAGGCCAAATGGCATTCAACAAGGCGGCAAGCCGATATCCTCCCCAGGCGATACGCTTCCGCGCAACCTTCAGGCTTGCCGCTTTGTACATAGCGCTTGGCCTAACGCCGTTCTGCATGCCGTTGTAAGCGACATCCTTCGCCAGAGCAAAACTCTCTTCGGCCCAGGCGTTAAAGTTGAACGGGTCATCGAGTTTCAAGTCCGGATCAGTATCTGGATTACCTGCCGTGGCCTTAGCGGCTGCGGCGGGAATCTGCCTCAGGGGCGGCGGCCTGAAATTTGGTCCCGTTGGCGGAAAGCTACCAAAGCCGTCATCCCAAAAACTGTGGAGGTTGCTTGTCTTCAGCTTGCCGTTTTTATCGGCGATCTCAATCGACACCAGATTGCCGCCCCGATCTCCCTCTGGGTGATCGCTATCGACTCTGGTGGCGCAGTGAAGTGGTTGGTGAATGTCACCGACAAAGTGAATGATAAACCGCAACGCCTGCGCGTCCTCGTCCATGCTGGTCTTGAGTATGTTTACATTGTCCTGCAAGGCTGTGACTACGTTGGGTGTGGGCAAGCTTGGTAACGCGGTGCCATCCATGGAAAACGGATTGTCGATGAAGTGAAGCGCTTTGAAGGAATCAAACTCCGGAAACTGTCTGAGGTCGTCAGGCCAGTGCGCGGCACTAACGAAGACTTTGCTTCTCGCGGAGAGGTTCGCGGGATTTATCGGACGTGCCAGCAGTGCCATAGCCTGGGCTTTGGCTCGGGGGTTAAGGCGTTTGAAGGCTATAGAGGCGACCATCATGTGTCCACCGGCTCCCCAGCCGAGGGAGAGTGATGGAGTAGAGAGCACCAGACCCAGGAGGCCAATCGCGATTCTGCTTTTGAACAATGGACGATTGCTTTCGTTTTGCATGAGAATCTCCTTCCGTAATGAATGATCCAGCACACCGGGCGACTCGGCGAGCTGGCTTTGAGTAAGAAGGTAAGCAACGGCGAGGGTCGTAACTATTCAGCGCTGAAGATATTTTTCTCTGGTATTTACCAGATCAGCGTTGAGATCACTTGAACTGTTCTATTGCAACGGCAAAGGCGTGCGATCTATATCACAGGTCATGACAGCGTTCCACGATAGACTTTATGCCTGATAACAATAATCGGAAGGCCGCTGAAAGAACTTGCAGCGATCCTTCCGATTTTTAGCTTCGTTAATTGGCGTGGTCGATCTGCGGCGACCCGAACAAGTGGCGGGTAGAAGCTAGCTCCCAATCTTTTCCAGCAGGCTCAACATGTCGTCGGCATGTTCTTCTTCAACCGCCAGAATTCCCTCCAGCATGCGGCGCGTTGTGGAATCGTCATTACCGACGTAGTTGATCATCTCGCGATAACTATCGATAGCGATTCGTTCCGCGACGAGATCTTCTTTGATCATATCCGTGAGCGTTTCGCCTTCAACGTATTCAGCGTGGCTTCTCGTCGTTAACCCATCGGGATTGAAGTTGGGCTCACCGCCCAACTGGACTATGCGGTGGGCAATCTCGTCAGCGTGTCCCTGTTCCTCGGTTGCGTGTTGCAGAAACTCGGCCGCGACGCCTTCAGCATTAATGCCGGAAGCCATAAAATAATGCCTTTTGTAACGCAATACGCAGACGATCTCGGTAGCCAGCGCTTCGTTCAACAATTTGACTACTGTATCGCGGTCAGCCTTATACCCTTCGGTTACAGCGCCTTTTTCAATATGTTGGCGCGCGCGCTCGCGCAAAGTCTTGATATCAGTAAGAAATGGTTTATCAGGCACAGCTTTCACTCCAGTTTGGTCAGCCACGGTCTCACCTCGCATTGAAATTAGGGGAACAATGATATTACTCGCTGCACCGAGAGGGAGCAAGCGTGACCACGGGAGGGTAGTGATATGACTGAGCGTTCATGTCAGCGGCTTATATCACTAATCCACAAGGCAACCATACTTCCAATAGACACAGCTTTTTGCTAATGCCAGCGGCAAGGGCCGATTGAATCTGAGCAGCGCTAATCAGCGATGAGCTTCCCTTGAACCGTGATTTCCTTTCCAGCGGTTGCATTACTTGTTATTTCCACCGGCACGCGCCACACGAGCGTCTTTATTCGACAGGTGCCCGTGTTGTCTTCGCGGCAATAAAACAGCGTGAGCTGAAGGCGCACTTCCGCATTGCCCGGTTCAAATGTGCGAATTGGAATGCGCAGTGGAAGTTGCAGATTCTTCGCTGACCGGCCGACAACCTTGTCTTGACCGATGGCGCCGAGCTGCGTGTCAGATAGCAAGCCAAGCCGTGGAGGCCCTGTTTCAATCGATATTCGATATCGCTGCGGCGCTGCGGGATTGAGATGGTAACCGCGAGGAAGCTCTACCTGAATAACAAGAGCTGCATCGCTGCTCGCGCGTAACGACTGTGGGGCAAGCTTAATCTCTTCTGCATTTGGTCCATCTTCCGTTTCTGGCGCACCGATGTTTGAGGGCGACGTGGGAGGCTGAAGTCCCTGAATATTGAGAGTGGAAGTTTGCTTCGTCTTCAAATCCACCACTCTAATCGCGTGGTTGTTGGTATCGGCAATGTAAAGCTTGCCGTTTGCAATGCTTAAGCC
>JALYXE010000063.1 GCA_030947265.1 Acidobacteriota bacterium | reverse complement strand
GCCGTTCTTAGCGAATTGAATGGCGCCGTCACGGCACGAATAATGTTTATTGGCGAAGCTCCTGGGCGAAAGGGTGCCGACCAAACTCGTGTGCCTTTCTCCGGAGATCAATCAGGCAAAAATTTCGATCGCTTTCTCACTTCGATTGGTTTAAGCCGCGATCATATCTTCATCACCAGTGCCGCTCTCTGCAATCCGCGGGCAGACTCTGGAGCTAACCGGAAACCAACAAAAGTGGAACTGGCGAATTGTTCAAATTTTCTACGCCAGACTATTGAGCTTATCAATCCTGCGGTTGTGGTGACACTCGGTTCAGTCGCGCTCGAAGCCCTGAGATCGATTGAACCTCACAATCTAAGCCTGAAAGATTCGGCCGCGAAGATCCAACGTTGGGATGGGCGCGTGCTTGTGCCGATCTACCATCCCAGTCCGCAGGTACTGGCTTCGCACCGGCGCGAGACTGAACAATTGAATGACTACAAAGTTGTAGCCCGAGCAATCGAACAGGCAAGCTTAGAATCAAATGCTGCGGCTTTGCCGCGTGATGTGCGGGAAGGCTGCGCCTTTCCGATTGTGTCTCCTTAAGATTTTAAGGGCTGCGCCCCAGATGAGGTGTAGCCTCCTTACTTAAGAAATTCCCTAACGGAAAGGCATAGCCTTTCCGCAACATCAAGCGGCAGGCCGCAATACGATTCCATGACTGAAGCAACCGAACAAATCGCTGTAATGGAATTGCCGCTTACTGAAACGCATAAGCGCCTCGGTGCCGAGATGCGTGTTCAGGATGGTTGGACTGTGCCTGCTTCCTTCGGCGACCTCCTGTTTGAATATGCTGCGGTGCGCGAGAGCGGCAGCGGACTTATTGGCCTCATCGATCTGTCTTCTCGCGGTCGCATACTCGTGAGCGGAACGGAAGCCATTCAGTTTCTAAACGGCCTCCTCACGAATGACATGAAAACGCTCGCGGAGAATTGCTGGATGCCCGCGGCGTTTCCCAATGTTCAGGGGCGGCTGATTGCCGTCGTTCGAGTGATTCGCTTGAAAGACGACCAAACTAGCAAAAATGGCTGTCCTGCATTTCTGCTCGACACGGAGGCCGCCACGCATGAACGTGTTTTTAAAACTATTGAACGCTTTACGCTCGCCGGCGACTTCCGGGTTAATGACATCACAAATCAAACTGCTCAGTTAACGCTACAAGGTAAAAAGGCTGCTGACATAGTTCGCTCGGCTGTGGGCGAAGAAGCGGCGCGATTGGCGCCTAACGCAGCCATACAGACGAATGCGCAACAAACCGACATCACGGTGGTTCATGCGACGCACACTGCAGAAGATGGTTTTGATGTTATTACTAATTCGGATCAGGCAAGCATTTTGTGGAACGCTTTGATTAACGCCGGCGCGCGGCCGGTTGGTTATAATGCTCTCGAGATCTTGAGGATCGAAGCAGGCCTGCCACGATACGGCGTGGATATGGATGAAACGCACGTGGTTACCGAAGCGGCCCTGGATGCGGCCGTTAGTTATGCAAAGGGTTGTTATGTCGGTCAGGAAATCATCGCCCGGATCAAGTACCGGGGACATGTAGCAAAGAAGCTGTCGGGCCTTGTGTTTGATCAAGCGGTGAAAGTGGAAGTGGGCGCTCTTATTAAATCAAAGGAAGAAGATAAGCAAATCGGACGAATAACTTCCGCAACCTATTCTCCTCATCTGGGCCGCACAATCGCGCTCGGCTATTTGAAATACGACTACGTTGCTTCCAATACGAGTGTGAAAGTTGTTGCCGGGGATGTCGAACTCCCAGCACGAGTGACGGAGCTTCCGTTTGTCCGCGGTACTGCTCCATAGAAGCAGAATGTTTATGGTTGAACGCACCATTCGTCAAATCAGCTCGGTTGGGAGCGTCATTTTCTATTATTTTCCACGCAACGGAAATATCTCGCTCCTGACGGCGCTAAGCTAATGAACGCACCGCGATCTACGAGACTTATCTACTAAGCGAGAATTGTCCTCATCCCTGAGATGTTATCAATGGAAGACCCGGACCGGATGGTAGAAGAGAAGGAGCACGGCGATCTCGATTACGCACAAGCCCGCCTGGCGTACTCAATCATTGAGTCACTCCTCGAACACACGCGAGTCGTAAGCGACCTAATCGCCCTGATGGCGCAAACGCTCGATGAAGACACCACGAAAGCGCTTACTCAAACACCAGTCTGGACGGCTTATCTTGACAGTCGCCGCGCCATGGAGCGAACTCGAGTTGACATTGAGAAGTTTGCCGACGTGTTGAAGGGCCTCGACGAGCAGGACTGAAAGCCTTGTCATGAAGAGTTTGCTGCGCACAGACGGCGGGAATGCCTGTCCTACTCGGCGCGAAACTACCGCACGGTCATGATCACGTTGCGCTCGCGGCCTCCATCAAATTCGCAAAGGAAAATTCCCTGCCAGCGCCCCAGCAGCAACTTTCCGTCTTTGAAGGGGATGGTTACAGATGAGCCCACCAAAGTTGCCTTTATGTGGGCATCGGAATTTTCTTCGCCGTGACGAAAACCCATTCCGTATTGCGGGATCAGGGTGCGGAAAGCGTGCAGCATATCGCGCGAAACGTCCGGGTCGGCATTCTCATTTACAGTCAGCCCCGCAGTTGTGTGTTGCACATAAAGCATGACCACACCTTCGCTTCCGCCAGATTCTTTGAGTCGCTCCTGTACCTGTTCGGTAAACTCAACCAGTTCTTCACGCGCGTTCGAGCGAACCTTGATCGTGTACATAGCTGGCCATTGTAAAGTTTTTTCCCAGGAATGAAACACTTTCAAATACTGAAGGCAAACAAAAGCAAGCTGCGCAGAGGTTGCACATCCTTGCTTTCCAGTCGTCTTGGCTTTGTCTCACAAAGTACTTGACACCGCAGCGCGCCCCCCGCTATTATTGTGTTTATGGGCTCAATTCACCTGGCCATACCGCAAAAAGAGAAACCGCCCGCACTTCATGCCCGGGCGATGGACAATCTTCAGTACATTCGCGAAACAATGGAGCGTGCAACCGCCTTTACCGGCATTTCCGGTTGGGGCCAGGTTGCGATCGGTATTACGGCGCTTATTACATCTTTCATTGCGGCCCGGCAGAAACCGTTCAAGAACTGGCTGGCCATCTGGTTGGCTGAGGCTGTGGTTGCTTTGCTCATCGCTGGCTGGTCTATAGATCGGAAGGCCCGCGCCGTAAAAATGCCTTTGCTCTCGGGTCCGGGACGGAAGGTCGCCTTCAGTTTGTCGCCCCCAATTTTCGCTGGAGGGCTGCTGACGATGGTGCTTTATCGCGCCGGATTAACCGGAGCAATTCCTGGCCTTTGGTTGCTGCTTTACGGAACGGGGGTGGTTACCGGCGGAATGTTTTCTGTCAGTGTAGTTCCTATCATGGGCCTGTGTTTTATGGTGCTCGGAGCAGCGGCGTTTCTCGCGCCGCCGGGTTTCGCAGATTGGTTTATGGCAGCAGGCTTCGGCGGACTGCATATTGTTTTCGGAGTAATCATTGCCAGGAGGTATGGTGGCTAGACAATCGGCGCTAAGACATTCGCCTCACAAGAAGCGTGAGGCAACTGCATCTACCCTGCAGGAAGTCCGTGGCGCTAAGGCCCGGCATACTGCCACTGCTCTCGATCGTTTGATTCACGAACGCATGCGACTTGGTATTGTCAGCGCGCTCGCCGCCAATGAGTCTTTGACTTTCAAGGACCTCAAGAGCCTGATGAATACCACAGACGGGAATCTCAGCGTGCATGCACGTAAACTCGAGGATGGCGGGTACATTGCCTGCACAAAATCGTTTCAAGGGCGACTCCCAAAAACAGAGTACAAATTAACTGTCAGCGGCAGGCGGGCACTGGAAAGCTATCTGAGCCATATGGAGACTTTGATTCACCAGATGCGCAATCGCTAGGAGGCCGCCACGGCCCGCGTCGTTTTTTTGCCCCTGTGCTTTGCGAAGCAAAGCGCTTTGAGACACTTTGGTTACCGAGGAGAACTTCAGATGTACACCAACGTAAATTTAGCGGCGCCTGTGGGGGTGCTGTTGTTCCTGGGCACAGGATTTGTAATCTTCGTTTTTGGCCTGGGGCTGATTTATTCGGTCATCAAGAAAAAATTCCCGCTCACGCGGATCACACTCGTGTGTATTA
>JALYXE010000058.1 GCA_030947265.1 Acidobacteriota bacterium | reverse complement strand
CAATACACCAGCGGGATCACGGATAGACTCCCAGGGAAGTCCGAGGGCGTCGAGATATTCGACATCTTGTGAGGCTAACTGGAAGTCCCGCCGAGGGGCCTCGGTTGCAGAGGCTCCCTCTTTCGGGTCTTTGGGGACAGTTGTGAAGCGTTCGATCCCATGAGCTCGGAGATCGACGTGCTGATGGGGAGCGACCGGCTCTGGCTGTCTGCCTCGGAAGACCTGATACAGCTTGTAGGTCGCCGAACTCTTGCCCGCCAGGTGTAAGAGTTCCTCTCCGGTTGGGTTGTGCTTGTGAACGTGATACGTCTCCTTGTCAATGCGGATGACGTAAGTCTTCGCGTGAGGCGGTCTTTCTCCGCGCTTCGCGAACTCCTCGATAACCACCAGTTCAGCAAGCTGGCCATCGATGAAGACTTCCTCTACAACCGTTACTTCGAGTTCATTTTCAGCGCCCATTGTGCGCTCCTTTCACGCACAGGTGTGCGATGAACAAGTTATAGCTAAAAAATAGCCATACTGCAAACGTAAAACACTTAGAAAATGATTAAAAACGCATGATGCTGGCGCAAGACATTCGGCATATCATTGATTCCATTGGCCGTTTTGGTATACAAAATAGCTAAATTTCGTTGACAAAATACACAAAAAGCACTAAATTCATAAAGAGGTGGCATATGGCGAATAATGAGAAACGAACAATGACGCTCAATTTGACCGACCGTGAGATGGCAGCTCTCGACGAGCTGGCAGGGCGCAAGGATTTATCGAAAACGCAGGTCGTCCGACAAGCCATTCGCCTCTATCAAACGGTTGAGATCCGTCTCGAGAGGGGAGAGAAGCTCTTCTTCGAAGACGAGGATAAGAAATCTAAATCTGAGTTGATGATGATTTGAGAGTCCCGGTACAAATCGTTGATCTTGCACGAGGTGCGACCGTCGATGCAGAACTCTTCGACGACGTGACCGTAGATCATTTTGTACAGACCCAGCTCCAATGGCGTCCGTTGGTCGTCGAAGCGACAAAGCGGATGCTCACCCGTGGCGTTCCTCCCGAGGTGCAACCTCGTCACTGGCACTGGAATTGGGAAAACAAAGGGGACCAACTCGGACAGTTCAACCTCAGTTTCTTTGGCATTGAGTGCGCCGGCGAACTCCAGGGTCTTATGAAAGTTGATCTCGCGAAGTATTCTGCGCGAATCCCTACGCAAAAGGGAGCAGAACTCGCGTACATCGACTACCTTGAGGTCGCTCCTTGGAATCACCGTGAGATTGCAACCGAATTAGGGGGCACCCGTCGTTATGCGACGATTGGGTGGAACCTATTCGCTGCTGCGGTGCAACTTAGTCGGCAAGTCGGATTTGATGGCCGTGTTGGCCTGCACTCTTTGCCTCATCCCCAAACTGAGCAGTTTTACCAGAAATCATGCAAGATGCTTCCGCTCGAACGGGACTCGGCAAAAGAGAATTTACTATACTTCGAGACGACGCCGGAACTAGCGGAACTCTTCATCTCAGAGGCGAAATTATGATTGATATGAAGTTCAATCCGGAGTGGCTTCTACGAGTCGCAAAAGAGGAAGAAGATGTTAGGTTTTCTGTTGGAGGGTGGGTGTCCGATCTTGAAAAGGAGTTCGGTTCGGAACTCACCGGTGAGCTTGGTGCTTTCGGGGCTGCTGGAAAGGTCAACCTAACAGCAGCTGCGGCATCCGAAAGCTCGGATGCGAAACTCGTTCAGCTTGGAAACGTATTTGGCCAATTTCTCAATATGGCACGCAGAGAGAAAGGCCTATCTGTTCAACAACTGGCTCAAACAGTGGGAATGAATCCATACGATGTCTTATTGCTTGAAGAGGGCAAAGAGTTTCCAGAGCCGCGGATCGTCTCAAAGATAGCCCAAGTATTTGATGTTCCACCACGAAAGCTGGCTCAAATCGCTGGTCATGTCGTACCAGATACAACAACTGCAAGTGCAGCATTGGCATTTGCCGCAAGTTCAAGTACGAAACCGCTAGAACCAAGTCAGAAAGAAGCTCTTCACGAGTTCATAAAAGCATTATCGAGTATGTAAATTGGGTCGTTCCGTTGGAGGCAGTAGTGCGAAAGGTCACACTGAAACAGGGAACGCGAAATGAAATCGACTCACAAGTACAGAAGATACTCCGGGGCCTGGGAAACCCGCAGCCGCCATTGGATTTGGAAGCAGTATTCAAACTACAGCAGCTAGATCCCCACTACTACCGCACAAGTGAAGACGGTGTTGTTCGAGAAACAATCAGTCGAGTCAAGGTGGGCGCGAAACTGTTCTTCGAGCGCCCTACCCGGATTTGGGATGCAATTAAGGCTGCTGATCTGAAGGCACTCTGGATTCCCGAGCAACGAAAGATTCTCGTCGATGGAAATCTTCACGAGATGAAGAAGAGATGGAATTCAGCACACGAAATCGGACACAGCATTCTCGATTGGCATCGAGACTACACTTTTGGAGATGACCAACTAACTCTCATTGAGAGTTGCCATGTTGAGATCGAGGCTGAGGCCAACTACGCCGCCGGTCGGCTGCTCTTTATGCAAGAGCATTTCGATCAACAGATCATGGGCCTGAAGCATACTCTAAAAACTCTAAACAAACTCGGCAGCGATTTTGGCAACTCCTGGACCGCAACGCTGTACCGCACAGTCGAAACTCTCGACGTCCCTTCCTTCGCGGTAATTGGGAGCCATCCTAGACGCGGCACATCGGATGAAAGAACGAGACACTTTGTCACCTCAACTCCATTCGATGGAATGTTCCCGACCTTTAGCGAAGTCGATGCGCTTAAGATTCTGCAATCATTTTGCAGTTACAGCACTAAAGGTCCGCTCGGCGAAAAGACTTTTGCGCTTTCGGATGCCAGAGGTGAGCGCTGGGAGTTTTCAATCGAATCGTTTGCGATTTTTCAGGGCGATGTCCTCACATTGGCTCTCCTTCTTAATAAGCTTCCTACCCTAGTGGCGGTGAGTGATGTCCCTGGAGTGATCGCTGATTTTTAGGAAGTCCAGTTCAATCCGCCTAAGCCGCTTATTCATTCGTTATCAACAGATCGAGAAGAGCGCGCCGATCAAGAAGCCCAGCCTCGTATGCACCTTGACTCCCTTGCGTTAGCAGACATTGGATGCACGCATTAGTACATATTGCATTGTGTTGAGCATTTCGAAAAAGTACGAGCTTAAGCACCGCAGGCAATTCATGATGCCTCTCAGCCAGTTCAAGGATGTGCCCCGAGCCACCAGCCTCGGAATCGTAGAGCTGGATCTTCCACGACGTTAGGTCTTCGATCTCATGGACTGAGAGACTGATTTCGCGCGAGTCCACCTCGAGCAATTCTGCCGCAGCTAAGTGAACAGCGTGAGCGAAGGTCATTGCCATGGCCCTTGTACGGAGGCCGGGTACATCTTCGAGATCAAGCTCCAACAGGTCCGTGTTGTGTTGTGCTGCTAAATGTTGATGTCGAAGTACAGGTTCTTCTCCTTTATTCCAGCACTTCTTGCTGTTATATCTTGAGCGCAGCGGCAGGTGTTCGTTGAAATCGACGCCCTCCCCGCTCCGGGGAAGGTCGTCCGCCCCTGATCTCATACTGTCGGTAAAGCCACACTTAATGCAGATGGCAAAGCCGGCGTCATATTCACCTGAGTTGGTTGCAAGCAACTCCGCGTTTTCGCGTGGGGCCGCAGACATGCCGACAATTCCTGCGAAATCCGTGATGATCGGCGAAGTTCCAGCTGTCAGAAAACCGGACGCTAGTACTTGCGTTTCACCGATTCGCTCTTGCTCCCCTTCCCAGGTCGGCGGGTCCCATTGAGCCGTGGAATAGCCGAATGTGGGAATCAGCAGTTCTCGTCCAGAACTCTGAAGAAAGTCATTGCAAGTTGGGCACCGGTCCCCTTGTAGGGGCTGGAGCTCAGTCCATCGATGTCCGGACTGACACGCATATTGAAATTTCCTGAGGCCAAAACTCTTGTCCCCACTCGCGGACCAAAAGTTCAGAATGCCTCTTGATGTGTAACTGCGCCCTCCGCCGAGCAGGACTGACCCGGGAACATACTCGCTCAGCGCGAGAAGCGAACCGCGCTGAAAACGGACGGGCTCCTCGCGACCTTCCGTCAAGGCCGTCAAAACTTGAACGTCCAGAGGAAATCCATACCGTGGGAGGAACCGCCTTTCAGCCAGCGACGAGATCGTCGTCGTTTGCCAGAGGGTCTTCGCTTGATAATGGATCGCGTTCAGCGTTGAATTCGGAACGCCTGACGCAATTCCCGACTGCCACGCACTCACCAACGACCGATAGTCCTTCGACCAGGCCGCACACGCGGATCGGAACGAAGACTGACCGTCTGAGATCACGCGGTTGACGGTACCGCTGAGCGGCGTGTCCTGCAGCAAGGCTTCGAGCTGAACTTTGACCGAATTCTCTCCAGTCAGAAGAAAACCAAGGAAGTGATCGAACTGTAGAAACGGCGCATCACCGCTTACCCACCAGGAAGCCGATTCATCCAGAATGAATGTGTTTGGGGACATGAGTTGCTCGACTCGCGGTTGGTCGGCTACCTGCCTTGGAACTTGTTGTTCTCCGCAGAGCCAACCCATCTGATTGAAGGCGTTCATCGTGGTAACGGTTGTTCCTGCCGGATATATGCGCCGAAAGAATTCTCCCAGAAGAAACGAGTGGGCATGCTTACGCC
>JALYXE010000622.1 GCA_030947265.1 Acidobacteriota bacterium | reverse complement strand
CCGCATCATTTCGTCAAAATTAAACGGTCGCGCGCCGCGGCGGCCAAACACTGAGATCTGGTTTCCGCTTTCGTCCGCAGCACGGTCACGATCAAGCGGTTTGGAAATCGCCAGTGCCTCACCTTTTGTTTTGTACGTGGCAATCAAAACGGGCCTTGGTCGCGGACTAAATCCTGCGTATTCCGACATAGTTTCCGGTGAAGTGAGTTGCAAAATTCGCAAACCGTTCCGTCCATCTGCGACGTAGGCGAAAAGGCTGGCGTTGGTCATAGCGATTTTCACCTGATGCGCATCGTTCAGTTTCCCATCTGCGTTATACACCTGGTCGAGGCGCGGCTTTTCCGGCTGTTCTACATCAACGATCGCAATTCCCTCCTTACCATTCGCGACGTAGGCATATGTTCTAGCTATATAAACATCGCGAGCATCGGCGAGCGGAACGACGGCGGCTACAATCACACGAGCCCGCTCGGGGGAGGTGAGATCCAACACCTTCAACCCTTCATCATCGACGATGAAGCCATAGCCAAACTGGATGGCAATAGCGCGAGGGTGTTTGAACGGCAAATCTGAGTTATTGAGTATCTTCGGATTCAGCGGATCTTCAAGACTCACGATCACCAGTCCATGATCCGTCGTGATGTAAGCGAATGTGCCCGCAATCGTAATATTATTGGCATCATCTAGCGCGCCACCCGGGTTAAAAGCCCCGTTTGGATACTTCGCCGGATCCAGCGCCCGCTTTAGATAATTGTTCAGGGGATCACCGTCCAGCAGCGTAGCGGCGTTGACAAGTACGAGTCCTTCATACTTATCAGCGATATATAGATAGGCGTATAGCGGATGAATGGGTTGTTCTTCATTTAATAGCTGCTTGCGCTCCGCGCCGGCGAGCTTGCTCGCGCTTACAGGATCGATCACTGTTCCATCGGTTCTGAGTCGCCAGCGCGCCGGATCGACCGCCAGGGTCGTGGGCGCAGCAACCGCAGTTGCGTATTTGGTCTTGACCCAAAATTTCTGACCAAAACGCGATACCGGTGCGGTAGTAACGCGTTCCGAAAAACCTTTCTGATCGATTTGCGCGACGTCGTAAACGCGCAAGCCGCCTTCACCAGCCGCGACGTAGGCATACTCGCCGCGCAACTGCACCTGCAGCACCCGCGGGTTGCCTACATGTTCATAAGCTGTCTTCAGTTCGCTCCCGCTTTTAACGAATTTCTCGTAATTGTCGGGATAAGCAATCTTGTGCAGCGTGCTGCCAAACACCGCTTGCGGCTCGCTGTGCTCTGTAGCAACTACCACTTCTAAAGCGTCGTTTGCAGCCACGTACACGTAGCGACCCATAAAGTTGACGAAGTTAGTACCTTGCAAAAGCAGTTGGGCCAGCCAAGCATTGTTGTCGCGATTTGCCGACACGTGGCAGTCAGTGCATGTTTTCGTTTCTGTCGCGCGCACCGTATGCGGAACATGTGTGTTAAATGTCTGGCCCGAAAAGCCCTCGGCGTATGTGGTTTGTTGCTGCGAATAAATCCACTCGCGGCTTTGATTCTGCGAACTGACGAGAATGGCGGATGAGGAGCGAACAGGAGCCACCCGATTACCGGTAACGGTGCCGTCGCGGCCCAGCATGAAGATGTCATCGCGCAGGACCTGGAAGTTATATTGAGTGAAGTTGCGAGAATTGCCTCCCTCATTGTGTCGATTAGGCATTTTTCGATTTGCCTGCATCGATAAGTGACACCCAAAACAACTCGTCACCCAGGAAGAGTGGCAGGCGACGCATGTCATATCGCTATCGCGATGGGCCAGCTCGCCGTCGTTCTTCGGTACATCGCCCCAACTGGAATTGTCTTTGCGAATTGTCTTCGAGTAGCGCGACTTCTCACTGTAGTCACGAGTGCCGGGCGTGATTGTGTCGATGGTTTGGATGACTCGCCACCATCGACCAGGCACGACCATCGAGTTCTGAATGATATCGCCCGTTTTTAACTCAACATCTTTCCCGCTTTCATCCTTTTTCTTCCGATCGCGCGCCTGTTTTTGGAAGAGAGGGATCTTTGTTCCCGTTTCATCGCGCACGCGAAATCGCGTCAAGTCCTGTCCGATAAGCGGCTGGTTCTGTGATTTACGACGCTCTGCCGCGGGCCCTGTTAACGTCGCGGCAGCGGGGCCGGAAGTAAACAGTGTGGCCCTTTGGTGAATACTGCCATGACAGTCCTCGCAGCCGATCTCGATAGCCGCGCGCGGCTCATTGTAGAGATTGCCATCGCCATGCGCGTCCTGGCGGAAGTGGCAGTCGACGCAGTGCATTCCCTTTTCAAGATGGATGTCGTTCAGATGAACCGCTTTACTAAACTTGTTGGGATCATCTGGCGCGACGAGATTTCCTTGTGCGTCGAGAAGATTTCCTTTCCGATCGCGCTTGAAAACTTTACGGAACATCCAGCCGTGACCATGAAAGTCGCCAAACTGTGTGTTCTTCAATCCGGAATTGAATTCCGTGGTTCCCGTTTTTGCCAGGAACTCAAGTTCAGACCAGAGACCGCGCAGGCTCGCCCCTTCGGGATTGCGATTCAGCTTTTCGCGTTCCTCATCCTGGGATGGATCATGTTGGCGATTTGGATACATTACCTCGCCGTCAGATTCGTTATCCCACCACGTCATGCCTAAATAAGTGGCCACCATGTTGGTGCCTGGATGCATGTGACAGACCATGCATTGTGACGTCGGTATCTGGCTGGTGAACTGATGTTTTATTGGATGACCGGATTCGTTTTTGGGAATGTTGGTATCCGCAGTTTGCGATGTCCCTAAGTTTCCATCGTCGTGATAAAAGGCAGAATGAGAAGGATCGCGATCGTTGGCATAAATCACGTGGCATGCGGAACATCCAGACGACCGATAGTCGCCAGGATGATCATTAGTGCCGAGAAAGTTGAGCGTTGGATCCAGGAGGCGTGTCTTTTGCAATCCGAGAAAGACCGGATCGGTGCGTTGCGCACTACCAAAACCACGAGGGCTTAAACCCTTGTCTGGTTTTCCCGGGTCTTCGTCCTTGTCTGGCAGCCCGACTTCCAACCGCCGCTTCCCGCCTCGTTCGAAAACGCGCAGCACATTTCCTGGCTGGGAAATCTCCCAGCGCGGTATCGGATCAAGAAATTGAAGCAAACCCTTGGTGCGTCGCTCTTCAAGAGCAGGGTTCGGGACTTGGACCAGTCGTTGCGGCGCACCGTTTTCGCTGTAGCTTTCGCCAAAACGCGCGTCCTTAACAGGAAAGCCACCATTGTTGTAAAGCCCAGCGCCCCAAAGCATTGCGCCATGGGCCATCATGCTCCGCGGAACATTCTTCGATTCAACCGCATGACAGGCGGCGCTGGCGCACGTTTTCGCAGCCACGCGCAAATCTCCGGGATTAATGAAACGAACGAACTCCCAGCTCTCGCGAGCCAGCAGCGTATTGGTGCGTTCGGGATTCGCGCCAGTGTATTTGCCTTCTCGCTGCCATTCGGAGGCAAACCTGGGCCGGACGTGCGCTTCGTTCCTGATCCGCTGGATCTCTTTTGGATCGTCGCTCGTCTTGCGCGGCAAGGGATTGCCACCGTGACATGCGGTGCATGTCAGTCCCACGGCGTCCATACCATCTTTCAATTTCTCGAGAGTCTCCGTCGTGCCGTATTTGTGCATTGGCTCAATCTGGCCATGACATGTAACGCATCCTTCGAGCTTGGGAGCTGGTGTCCCCTGGAGCTGGCCTGCGCTTGGGAGAGACGTGTTAGGAATAATAGATTTCGATTGGGTTGGAATTAATTCGTTAAGGGGCATGGTATCTTTTTTTGTACTGGACACTGCGGTGAAGCCCAGCACGACGCTGAACAATGCAACAATTAGGGTTAAAGGTCTACTCATCACTTAATTGAATCAAAAGAGGCGTTCACCACGGAGACACAGAGAACACAGAGGATGCACAGAGATTAGTTGTCCCATCCGATGATTCTTCTGTGAATCCCATCCTTGAGCACTACAACATTGAAATTAATTAACAATCCCACGCGCCAGCCACCGAGCCGAAGATAAGTCAATAATTGGGCATCGTGAATTGGCGCCAGAGCCGCGACGGACTTCACTTCAACGGCTACGATACGAGCAACTACGATATCCACTCGATATCCGCATTTGAGATGAATGCCTTTGTACTCCAATGGCAAGGGCTGTTCCTTCTCAAATGGAACTCCTCTTAAGAGTAACTCCCGGCACAAACACTGCCTGTACGCTGACTCGAGCAATCCCGGCCCAAGCTTCCTATGAACTTCTATCGCCGCTCCGATTACTTTGTGGGTCAACTGATTCATTGGAGGATTCATAGCCTGGACTTCGCGTTGTCTTCTCTGTGCAACCTCTGTGTCCTCTGTGACTCTGTGGTGAATCCAACAAGGCAACGCAAAAATTCCGTCGTTGGTCTTGGGCATTGGAAAGCCCGCTACCGCTAGGATAGACCTTATTTCTTTTCTACTGAGTCTCTTAAAATCCCAAACAAAGATCGTTGGAATGCAAAAAATCCTGTAAGGCATATTTTCTCAAAACACCAGCTTCAACTGCGCAAACAATGAATACAGCGGCTTGCTTGGATTGATCACGTCGGGCTCGCAAAAATCACCGACGTTTGGCGGACAGTTGCGCGACCGATCAGTAAAAATGTCGCGAAAGCCACGACCCGTTTGGAGCGTCGAAGCGCCAAATGTAATAGTCACGTTGTTAATTAAAAACGGCCGGTAGGCCACACCAAGACTGTAATCAAACCCGATGTCGTGTCGAATATGGTTCTGAAAAAGCACATACTCGAGCGGCTCGGTTCGGTGGAATCGCAGATAGTTAACGTTAAAGACTGTCTTGATTCGTTGCGTCAACTCAACATCAATGCCCGCGTTGTAGATGAAGATGCCGGGGTTTACAAAATTTGCCTGGCCCTGCGTTTTACTACTGCGCAGACTCGGCAACACACTGTTGGGTTGCACGAGACCCACGCCCGTTTGCGTCA
>JALYXE010000575.1 GCA_030947265.1 Acidobacteriota bacterium | reverse complement strand
TTACTGCCAGTGGCACTCTGGACACCTACCTCTATGATGTAGGCGCCGCTTTCGCAGCGCGATTCTGTGCCGGTGCGTGTGTTGGCATTGCGACTTTAGGGTTAGTCGGCTTTGTCTTCGCGTCATTCCTGGGACTCACGCCACTATCACTTCTGCTCACGGCGGCGGTCCTTGCACTTCCACTAATTTCGCTAAGGAATCCGATTCGTCGAGCGGTCATTCAGCAGGATCTTAAGGCGACTTATCGAGCGATTCGCCAGGGATTGTTCCATCCCACTCGCCTACCAGTTGGGTACGTAGTTTTCTATCTGGTTGTTGCTGCAATTCTCTGGCGGGCGTTTCAACGCTCAATGATCGATTTGCCGGACGGTATCTACACCGGAGTGCTGAACAACTTTGGCGATCTGCCGTTTCACCTGAGCGTGATAACAAGCTTTGCCTACGGGAACAATTTTTTCCCGGAAGACCCCACCTACGCGGGAGTTCGATTTACCTATCCCTTTCTGACGGATTTTGTCTCCGCAGTTTTCGTGCGTTGCGGCGCGGACCTGCGCCAATCCATGTTCATTGAGAATTTCGTGGTGGCACTTGCCTTTGTAGGATTGTTGCACCGTTGGGCACTTGCGATGGTGAGAAACCGGCTTGCCGCAGTACTCACGCCCGTACTGGTTCTTTTGAATGGTGGCCTCGGTTGGGTGGTCTTGTGGAAAGAAGCAACTCAAAGCAATAACAGCCTTATCGGGATTCTAAAGAACCTTCCTCCTTCCTTCACTATTATTCCGGACACCACCTGGCGCTGGGGAAACGCACTTTCGGCATTATTAATCCCGCAACGCGGTTTTCTCCTTGGTTTGCCTCTCGCGGTTGTTGTTTTTACCCAGTGGTGGCTGTCAGATGAAAAACCGGGGGAAGAGGGGAAATGGGAAAGGGGGAAAGGGGCGAGGGGAAAAGGGAAGAAGGAAAAACGGAAGAGTGCTCGTTTGTCCGAGAAGCCTCCAGCCTCGTCTCCGCGCTTTGCCCCGTTCCCCTTTTCCCCTGTTTCCCCCTTTTCAACTTTCCACCCTTCTATCAAGCGGATGATTGCAGCCGGAATTGTTGCCGGACTTTTACCCCTGGTTCATGCCCACAGCTTTGTGGTGGTTATGGTCGTGGGTGGCTGCATAGCCTTATTACAGAGACGCTGGCGGCCCTGGATAGTGTTCTTCATCGCCGCTTCTTTAATCGCACTGCCGCAAATGTGGTGGTCAACTCATAATAGCGCAGTTGATGCAGGAAAGTTCTTCGAATGGCAGTATGGGTGGGATAGAGGGAAAGAAGATGCTGTTTGGTTCTGGTTCAAGAACTCCGGGCTCTTTATTCCATTGACTCTGGCAGCACTAGTTTTGAGAGACAAAGAATCTCTTGTTTCTCGCCGGCTGTTGCTATTTTTCTTGCCCTTCACACTCTGCTTCATCATTCCCAACGTTTTGAAGATGGCACCCTGGATTTGGGACAACATAAAAGTATTGTTTTACTGGTGGCTTGCGTCTGCCCCCTTGGTGGCCCTCTTACTTGCCAGGCTTTGGCAGCGAGGTAAAGTGGAGAAGATTATTGCTATCTTTCTCTTCGCTTGCGTGACTGCAGCCGGAGGTTGGGACGTTGGAGGCATAGTTGCGCGATCAACTAATTACCAGGTATTTGACTCCTCAGGGATCAAGTTCGCCGATTTAATAAAACAGAACACTGAACCGAGAGCTCTGATAATACATGCACCAATTCATAATCATCCCGTATTTTTGACGGGAAGAAAATCACTGATGGGCTATCCCGGGCACATCTGGACGCATGGACTCGATTATGCCGAGCGTGAATTGGAAATCAAAAGAGTGTATGCGGGTGCGCCCGATGCCGGAGCGATCCTGCTGAGATATGGCGTCGCCTATGCAGTGGTCAGTCCGCTCGAACGCAATATTATGAACGTGAATGATCGGTTCTTCTCAGAATTTGAAATCGTGGGAGAAGCAGGTGGGTATCGGCTCTACAAAATCAAGCAACGTTAGGCAGCGGGTTAGTCGAGAAAGATGGCCGGCCAAATCCGGGCGGGGCGAAGCTCAATCACTTGAAGCGTCAAGGGCCGGTGAGGTCTCAGAACGCACCTGGCGCATAGCCAGCGTCTCAATTTTCGTTGTGGCTGCTGTCCTGCGTATGTACCAGCTTAGTTTGGTGCCTCTCCATCACGATGAGGGTGTCAACGGAAACTTCCTGGTCCGGCTCGTCAGGGAAGGCGTTTATCATTATGACCCGGCGAACTACCACGGCCCCACGCTCTATTACTTCGCTGCGATATTCCCGTGGATTCTGCGGTTTTTGTTTGGCTCACATGCGCAGGACACTTACGGACTCACTACGTTTGCTATCCGGCTTGTTCCGGCGTTGTTCGGTGCGGCAACCGTGGGTCTGGTGCTTACTCTGCGGCGAAACTTGGGAGCTATCGCTACGCTGAGCGCCGCTTGCTTGTTGGCCATCTCACCTGGCGCAGTTTACCTCTCGCGTTACTTCATTCATGAAACGCTCTTCGTCTTTTTCACGCTGGGTATAGTTGTCGCCGGTCTGAAGTATTTTGAGGATTCCCCTCCTTTCTATTTGATTCTTACCGCAATTTCGACGGCATTGCTATTCGCGACGAAAGAGACAGCGATAATCTCCGCCGGAGTGCTCGTGATCGCGCTTTTGTTGACGCACCTCTATCGCAGACTAAGTAAACGCCAGGCGAACGCCAGAAATCCAATCAGAAAAAAGAAGAGTCGTTATGATTCAGGAGGCGGAGAATACCGTAGGTTTGTCGAAAGAGTTGGCGGGCCCACCACTCTGACGGTCTGGATCGTTGTGGCGCTTGCCGTCTTCATTGCAGTTAATGTCTTGTTCTACTCATCCTTTTTCACAAACTATCCAAAGGGTGTTTCGGATGCGCTCAGAACGTTTCAGTTTTGGGCGAAGACGGGCAAGGAAGCTCACGTTCATCCATCATTCATGACCTATATTTGGTGGCTCCTCCGACAGGAGTCGCCCTTACTTGTTCTGGGTGCCATAGGTGCTGCGCTGGCGATTTTGCAACCCACCAGGTCGTTAGCACTATTCTCCGCGCTCTGGGCCTTTGGGCTGATCGCCGCCTATTCATTGATTGCTTACAAGACACCGTGGCTTAGTCTGAATTTCATCGTTCCCTTGGCGCTCATCAGCGGTACTGCGATTCAGTGGCTATATGAAGAACTCGGAAAATGGGAACTTGACAAGCGTGCCCGCGTTCTCGTTGTCGTAGCTGTTCTACTAGTAGCGATAGGGCCTTTGCCGGGTGCGGTTAGAGTTTTTGATCAGATAGTTGCGGCCGACCCGGCGGTGGGTTTGTTTAAGCCTTTCGCTCAAGCACAATTGCATTGGAAGACCTTTATTCCCGGTTATCAGACAATCGATCTCAATT